>NZ_LNII01000084.1:0-7974 GCF_001463365.1 Enterobacter sp. 50793107
AGTACCAGCGTACGGCCCACAGAATGATGTCACGCTGAAAATGCCGGCCTTTGAATGGGTTCATGTGCAGCTCCATCAGCAAAAGGGGATGATAAGTTTATCACCACCGACTATTTGCAACAGTGCCAGTTTGCGTGCAATACGGTTTCCCACGCCCCAGATCTCTTCGACCGGCTGCAGTGAAAGCAGTTTCCGCGTTCGCTGAGGATTCCCCCTGGTCAGGGCGAGCACACCACGAAACTGTTTCCACTCCTTTGAGGCCCACTGGGCTGATTTTGCCAGGGTTTTCGTCGGCCCGGCACCCACGCCGATGGTCAGACGGGTACAGTCATACACGTGCTGGCGCAGCTGCCGGCCGAAGTCCTCCAGGTCCATGCAGTGCTCAACGCCGGTCAGGTCGAGGAACATCTCGTCAATCGAATACTGTTCCACCCTTGGGGCCAGCTCCTCCAGGCAGCTCATCACGCGCGCTGACATCGAGGCATAAAGTTCATAGTTGCTTGAGAACGCGTATATTTTTTCCGGATACGTTTCGTTTTTCATCTGAAACCACGGCATGCCCATTTTGATCCAGGGCTTTGCCTCGGCACTTCTTGCGATAACGCAGCCATCGTTATTACTGAGCACCACAACCGGCTTTCCTTTCAAATCCGGGCGGAAAACACGTTCGCAGCTGGCATAAAAGCTGTTCACATCGGCCAGGGCAAACATCAGTACATCTCCCTCGGGCGGTGGATGATGTGCGTGACGACGCCAAAGATATCCAGATCGTCCGGGTCGGGATAAATCGGCGGCCAGGCGGCGTTCATTGGCTGCAGCGTCAGTCGTGGCGTCAGCAGAAGCCGTTTAACCGTAAACTCCCCCTGCACACTGGCCACAACAATATCGCCGTGCCGGGGCTTCTCTGCACTGTCCACAACCAGCAGATCGCCATTGTAAAGGCTGCCGTCGGACATGCTGTCACCGCTGGCACGGAGATAGTAAGTCGCGCTTGGGTGCCGTATGCAGTAATCATGGAGATCCAGGTCGGACTCGACATAGTCAGCGGCAGGGCTCGGAAAACCGCAGCTGGCCAGGTCTGCAAACAACGGATGGGCCTGTGGCGGGAGTGCTTTCCCGGTGCTGAAAAGCTGCAGTTTCATCTTTCCTCCTGACGTCTAAATATACTGGATATGCATACAGTATATTTAACAGCGTGAGGATAATCCAGATCACCTGCTTCATGAACAGGGTGAGTAACCTAAGTTACTCAAAATGCTATTTAATATCATTATGGAACATTTAAATTACTCATAATGAGAAGTATGGCTTTTATTTTGCCATTTTGCTCTTATAATATGTATCAAATTGAGTTTAATTGACGGAGCATAATGATGAATATTTACTGCGATGATGGTTCAACTAATGTTAAGCTGGCATGGTTTGAAGGAAACGAGCTGCAGACCCGGGTTTCTGCTAACTCCTTCCGGCATGGCTGGAAAGTGGCGGAATTCAGTGCCGCAACGTTCAACTATCAGGTGGGCACGCTGAAATACACCTGGGACAGCGTCAGCCGGGATGCCATCCCGACAACAAACGTGGAATACCAGTACGGTGATCTCAACCTGCTGGCCGTGCATCATGCCCTGCTGAACAGCGGACTTGAGCCGCAGCCGGTGAGCCTGGCCGTGACGCTGCCCCTGAGCGAGTATTATGACGGGGACTGCCAGCGGAACGAGGAGAACATCCGACGCAAACGAGAAAACCTGATGCGTGAGCTGGTTCTGAATAAGGGCAGGGCATTTACCGTAACGGACGTGAAGGTGATGCCTGAATCACTGCCGGCGGCGTTCTCCCGTCTCGCGGAGCTGAAGCCCGGACCCGCTGAGACCACCCTGATTATCGATCTCGGCGGAACCACGCTCGATGCCGGCGTGATTGTCGGACAGTTTGATGATATCAGTGCGGTACACGGCAATCCGTCTGTCGGCGTGTCACAGGTCACCCGCGCAGCTGCAGGCGCGCTGCGGGCTGCAGACAGCGAAACCAGCGCGCTTATTGCTGACACGGTCATCCGCAACCGCAATGATCGTCAGTATCTGCAGCGAGTGATCAACGATGCCGGAAAAATTGACGATGTTCTGAACAAAATTACAGAGGCAATCACTTCCCTGGGCGCGCGTGTCACCAGTGAGCTGACGGTCTTCAGGAGCGTTAACCGGGTATTCCTGGTCGGGGGAGGGGCATCCCTCATTGAAGAGGCTATCCGTCAGGCCTGGCCTCTGGCTCCTGACCGTATCGAGGTTATCGGCGATCCGCAGCTGGCGCTGGCCAGAGAGATTGCCCTTTACAATAAAGAGGACTAAACGTGCCGGACGGCCAGTATTCTTTCTATCTGCACAGCGACGATCGCACCGACATCACGGCGATGGCGACCATCAGCACCATCTCACAGCCCCTGCGCGGTGACTTCATTCGGACCGCCGCCACCGCCGGGGCGGTGATGTACCAGACGGATGCCCGTTTACCGGCGCTGATCCCGGTGTTCTTTGACGGACATCTGAGTGCCATCCGGCTTTGTGCCGTGATGGCGCTGGTATCCGGCACCTGGTCTTCACTCTCAGGACTTCCTGATGAGCCTGATGGTGGCGTTGCTGCTCTGGCCATGTCACCGGAGACCGAATACCAGCGCCGGCGTTACACCCTGACGCTTCAGGATGACCGGAGCAGTGAACGGGTTGAGCGTGTGCTGACGGGCGTGTCATCCCGCCTGCGCGGAGAGCTGCTGAGAAACCTGATAATCACCGGTCTGGCCCTGCATACGACCGCACCGGAGCTGCCGCGTCTGCTGGCCAGCATGCCGGTACCGCCCGGCACGGTCAGCGAGTTGCAGGTTCTGGTTCAGCAGATGGCCGATACGGCTGACGTGAGTATGGCTGCAGTGCCGGCGAAACCTGCGGAGCCTGCCGCACCGGTATCCGCTGAAGCGACCAGCATAAAGAAAAATATGCGCCGGGCATTCGGAGACTAGAGCATGTCAGTGATTAAACAAAAAGCAGTGCAGTGCATTCATAACTTTCTGCGGGCCCGGAACGTGCCTGAATCTCAGTGGCCGGAACGGGTCAAAAAGACCGGCAGGGGAATGATACTGGCTGGCGTGGCCGTCGTGGTTCCTGGCGTTCTGGTTGATAACATCTCACTGCCGGTGACAATCGCGATGCAGGTCTGCTATGCCTCACTGATCGGCCTCGGGGTTCTCCTGGCGTTTGACGAGAAAAAACCAGAGGGGCGGGGATGAATATGAACATTAACCTGAAGGAAACAGTATGCAGCTTGAAGAACTGACAGGAGACGAACGTACGCTGGTCGTTGTGGCACTGCAGGCGTTGTTCCGCGAGAGATTATCCGCATCAAATGCCGTCTTTACGGTATGTAGCCTGTCCGGAAAAGAGCAGCCGCCGGAAGATATTTTTGGGCTGCGTGAAGTAGAGGATGCGCTGAGACGTATTGGTGCAGCTCCTGCGCGTTAAATCCGGTCCCGTACACTTCAGAAAAAAACGGCAGAGTGACATCTCATCCCTGCCGTCAAAACTAAACGCTTAATTTTTCGGCGATTATAATGTATTGTTTTGTGATGTAAATCACATTTTAATTTAATGTGAAATTTTTCCTCCGCTTTATATCTCCCGTAAAAAATTACCCGCCGTGCCTTCACGCTAACCCGGCCGCTGCGGTCGCAAGGGTTCACGTTGTCTCCGTCCTCACCCGTTCGCGCCCTGCACGGTGCATTCAGCCCGTGAAGGGCTTGCGCTGCGGCTTCGGCGTCTCCCTGGCGTCCTCCGCTTTACGCCGTGTTTTTGTGGCGGCACGGCGCAAGAGGGTGCCGGATGCTGAGGACACAACCATGTTCAGACTGACCTGTATTGAACCCGATAACGGCGAGTTTGCCGTCTATATCAATCACCATTACCTGGGGAGTGAAGATGCCAGCGGAGAGCGACTTTCTCTGGGGGAGGTTCTGGAGCAGCTCTCCCTGCTGCCGGGCGTGGAATTACAGACCCTGCTGGAACCCGTACCGGAGTGCGATGACTGGTGCTGGAACGACATCGCCGATCGCGTCCTGCCGCCGCGTCCTGCATGTCGTGATGATGTGACGGTAGCAGGGCTCATCGCCAGGCTGAAGCAGTACCCACCGGATGCACTGTGTATGGGGACGTTCTGGCTGGAAGATGATTTTCTGTCGCTCGATAGCAGTCTGTCGGAGGAGGAAATTGCAGAAGCCATGCGTATCGGCGACCACAGCCACGATGCAGGCATCGGTTTTAATTGGGACACGCTGCAGTTCGCTATCGACCACGTGAAGGGGCGCTGAAAAAAAGGACACCATCCGGGGAGGGGGTGTCCTGAAGCCATGCAATTCGTTACAGGTGAAAACCCTTAAGATGTTTTCGGCGCTGATAATCACATAATCACTTCGCACTTTCACCTGCCATATATCCGAATCAAAAAAAAGACGTCTCCGGTCGGGGACGTCCTGAAATCAAAGGCACACATGTCAGATAACGGCGCGAATCCATTATCAGCGTGCATTCTGCCATACACTCACGTACTCATCAGCTACCAGAACCGGTACCGAAGGATGTCGGTTCCCTCCGCCTTATTGCCGCCAGCCGGCGGCGTGTTCAACGCCGTGCCTTCACGCTAACCCGGCTGCTGTGGTCGCAAGGGTTCACGTTGTCTCCGTCCTCACCCGTTCGCACGTTTCACGGTGCATTCAGCCCGTGAAAGGCTTGCGCTGCGGCTTGCGGCGTCGCCCCTGCGCCCTCCGCTTTTCGCCGGGTTTTTGTGGCGGCACGGCGCAACAGGGTGCCGCATATCAGAGAGGAGTGTGTCTATGTCCCGTTTTATTCTGGGTGACTGCGTGCAGGTGATGTCCCGTTTTCCGGCACGTGCCGTCGATTTTATTCTTACCGATCCACCGTACCTGGTTGGCTATAAGGACCGTACCGGCCGCACCCTGGCCGGGGACAACTCTGCCGAATGGCTCCAGCCCGCCTGTCATGAAATGTACCGCGTGCTGAAAAATGACAGCCTGATGGTGAGTTTCTATGCCTGGAACCGCGCGGATCTGTTTCTGAATGCGTGGAAAACGGCCGGTTTCCGGGTGGTTGGCCATATCGTCTTTGCCAAGAGCTACGCCTCAAAATCGACGTTCGTGGGTTACACCCATGAGAGCGCCTACCTGCTGGCGAAGGGAAGGCCGCAAACCCCGGACCGTCCCATCCCGGACGTGATCCCCTGGAAATACACGGGCAACCGACATCACCCGACGGAGAAGCCGGTGCAGAGCCTGCGGCCGCTGATTGAATCGCTCACGCGTCCGGGGGCTATTGTCCTTGACCCGTTCGCCGGCAGCGGCTCCACCTGCGTGGCCGCCGCCGAAGCCAGCCGCCGCTATATCGGGATCGAGATGCTTGAGCAGTACCACGCCGCCGGCGTTCGACGTCTGGCACAGGTTGAACGGGCAAGAAGGATGCCGGCGGCCAATGACGGCGCGTTTTACCCCGACTGGCCGGAGGCGGCATGAACTACCCGGGCCTTGAACACCTGCGCGCGGACGTGGCCGCGCTCAGCAATGCCATGTGTGACGTGCGGATGCTGCTGAACCGCCTCGAATCGCAGCACCGGCACGACGCGGCAACGCTTACCGAACGTATGGCTGCGCAGACTCTGCGCCGGATCAACACCCTGCTTCTTGAAGCCTACCGCGAAGCCCTGGTGCTGGACGAAACCTTTCAGGACTGACTGACCCTGCCGGGCTGATGCCCGGCCTGTAACCCCTTACAAGAGAGAACAAACGATGTACGGAACCCGCGAAGAACTTTGTGTACAGCTTAAAAACATGTTCACGTTTGACGAACCCCTGGTCCTGCTGGTCTGGACGGAAGAGGGGATTAGCGTGGCCTGCCGTGAAGCCCAGCCAGAACCGGACGGGGCTGAAATCCGGAATCTGATGAAGGCGATCGGCGAAATGAAAATGACGCAATACCGCCAGGAGGGGGTAAATAATCTGACTGTCAGCGATCTCCTGGCCCGTCAGTGGGAAGTGGCAAACCGTCAGGTGAGTGTTCCGGCGGTACTCCTGTCCCGCGTCCTGCGTAACTATGAATGCGAGCTGGAAAACCGGATCGGTATGGCCTGGGAAGCCGGGCGGCAGGAGCCTGAATCCGTCAGGAATGAGCTGAAGGACGTTCACGCATTACAGGAGACGCTGGCCGCGTAAGGGAGAGAGCCGGGGTAACGCCCCGGCAACCGGTGGCCATCCACTGCGAAAAGGATGTCAGTGCCTTTCGCTTTTATCCGCCGCTGCCCTCCGGGCCACGTCGGGACAATGAAACTCCTCTGAAGCTCCGTGCGGTGACGGCATGCGCCGTGACTTCACTGTAGCCCGGCCGCATCGGCCACAGGGGTTCGCTTACGCCTCCGTCCTCACCCGTTCGCACCCTTCACGGTGCATTCAGCCCGTGAAGGCTTTGCGCTGCGGCTTGCGGCGTCGCCCCTGTGTCCTCCGCTTTTCGCCGGTTTGTCGTGTCGTCACGGCGATGCCGGAACCGAGAATATGTTAACCGTGGAGGATCTATGAACCAGACCGTGACCTGTGATGCTGTTCGTCTTGAGGGTGCGCAGCGCCTGACTTTCCTGCCTGATTTGTTTGGCGGCGATTTTATGACGTCCGAGGCATCCGTGTACGCCTACGCCCAGCGTTACTGCCCTGAGTATCAGGGGGGATTCTGGCAGTTTTACCGGCTGCCGGAAGGCGGCGGATATATGGCGCCTGACGTGGAGAGCCTGACCCTGTGCAATCCGGACAACTGGTTTGAGGAGACTGTCAGCGGGGAAGTGGCGGGGATCATCCTCACGGCGCTGGTACTGAATCACCGGAGCTGGCACCACAGCAACCATGACCATGAAGAACTGTGCCGCCACTTCTGCCGTCGCTATGAGCAGCTTATGGCATTTGCTGACACCCATCCGGAAAGCGCCACCATCTGGCGTGCCCTTGACTGACTGACCACGGGCGGTGATGCCGCCCGATAAAAGGAGAAAAACATGATTGGTACAGCAAGAGAAATTGCCCTTGAAATGTTCAGACATTCCGACCTCGATGGCGAGAAATACGTTTTCGCCTGCTGGAATCGAAATGACATTCGTTGCGTCTGCCTTGACTGGGATTTAACCGATGAGGAACTGGATGAAGTCCTGCGTCGGCTAAGTTCATGCCTTGAAAGTGGCGCGGATATCGGCCAGATACGGGCGATTGTCGAAACCATGCTCGATGAGCGACGCGAGAAGCGAACCGTGACTATTCCCGCGAAATCGCTGGCCTTAGTCATGCAGCTTGCAGGACGGGAGATGCAACGTATCGCAGTATGCGCGGAGGATGGCGGCGGATCAGCTGAAGAAACCCTGAAAGAAGAAAACGACGTCATGATGCGCCTGCGCGCGGCGCTCGATGCCTGACAGAGAAACCGGAGGCATTGCCTCCGGAAACAGAACAAAAGGAGAACACCTTGCAACTGTCACCGGAAACCCGCAGCATCCTGCGCCAGTATAAAACACTTATCAACGAGCGACGTCGCGAATCCGGACTCAGCCCCGTAACCACAGCTAAAGTGCTTGAAGAGATCTGCGAATCGGCTACCCGCCAGTGCGCCGTCTATCTTTGCGGCCACTTCATTCTCCAGGGCGGTCAGGGGGATGCACAGTAAATAATCCGGGCGGGGCATAGGCGCCGCCTGTTCGCGCGCGAAAACCCTGTCATCCCTTCGGGCTGACGGACGGTAAGGCCAGCGCCTGCGGCGCTGCCCCCTCCCGCCCGGATGTAAGCCCGGAGAGATGCAGATGAAAGGCATTGTGAGGGCAAATTGTCACGGATGCGGTCCTGCGTGGCGTGGCGTGGCGTGGCGTGGCGTGGCGTGGCGTGGCGTGGCGTGG
>NZ_LNII01000085.1:0-30761 GCF_001463365.1 Enterobacter sp. 50793107
TGTAATAGCAGAGGTACACCAAAAGAAAAATTATATTTAAAAAGATTTAAAGCAAAACCGAATGATAAGCGCACGGTATTTTTCTGAAACCAGTAAAAAATAACAATAGACAAGAATAAACTTGCAATATTTGCAATTATCATCGCTACAATTCGATTTAAAACTGATACATCAAAATAGTGAAAAAGGAAAACTGTTGCTCCAGCAGAAATTATTGCATTTAAAAACTGTATAATAATATAGCTGCCAGGACGCCTCTGACACTGTTGTGATGCAAAGAATAATGCAAGTACAGATTGTGTATAGGCGGTCAAGACAGCATAAAATAAAATATTATCTTTAAAAAATGTAGCTACTAAACATGAAATTATCGCGAATACTATCGTTGCCTGAAATGCACTAGCTAACAATATGCTACCGAGTCCATTTCTACCATATTTATAATAATATCTCACCAAGGCGCCATCTTGGCTAAATCCGATAAAAATCAGTCCCAAAGCAATTACTATCTGATAATAGGATAACTCACCGAAACCATCCGAACCCAGCATTCTTGTAAGGTAAGGAAGCAAAAGAAATGGAATACTTCTTGAGAGAAGATCTCCGGTAAGATAAATAAAGCTATCGCGAATTATTTTCATGTATATTCAACTAATATCTTCCAATGATAAAGGTGTTCCTTTAGATAAATTATTTTTAAATGTTAAACCCATTACCTCATCATAATATTTAGGTGCTAAACCGAAGCCAGGTCTAATGCTTTTTACATTCTCACTGGTCAGTGTTTCGCCTTTTTTAACATCTTTAACCACATAAAGAGAACGACGGAATTTTAGGTTACCCTTTTCACTTTCTTTGCGTTCGTAGTTAACTCTTCCCAACGCCATCCAAGCAGTCCTGGCATCATGACACAATGCTTTGAGCTCTTGTGGTTCAAGCGAGAAACTGTCATCTGGCCCCCCACCATTCCGATCCAGTGTAACGTGTTTTTCAATAACGTTAGCACCAAGGACAACTGATGCTACTGCAGTCGTATTATCGATTGTGTGATCGGACAGCCCAGTAATGACCCCAAAACGCTCAGCCATATCTGGAATAGTCGCCAGATTATAATCTTCTGCTGGTGCCGGGTAACCACTCACGCAATGCAGAACGACAAGTTCCTTACAACCACCGTCACGTGCTGCAGTAATAGCCTCCTGAATCTCCTGCTCGTCAGCCATGCCCGTTGAAATAATCATCGGCTTGCCTGTTTTTGCAACATATTTTATTAATGGCAGATCGATAGCTTCAAATGAAGCGATTTTATAGGCAGGGGCTCCGAGTTCCTCCAGAAGATCTACAGCTGTATAATCGAAAGGACTACTGAAAATAGTAATTCCGAGTTCTTTAGCTTTGTCAAACAGAGGCTTATGCCATTCCCAGGGCATTTGTGCCCCTTTGTATAAATTAAAAAGCGTTTGCCCATCCCATAGGCCGCCATGAATCTGAAAATCTTCAGTATCACATTCAATGGTGATGGTATCTGCACGGTATGTTTGTAATTTTATGGCATCTGCGCCTGCAGCTTTCGCTTCTTCCATAATCTTAAATGCACGGTTGATGTCGCCATTATGGTTCGCCGAAAGCTCAGCAATAATATAAGGAGGATGATCTTTACCAATTTTACGACCATCAATAGTAATAAATTCGTTCATTATTTTTTCTCGCTGATATATTCGCAGGGTGATAATTTATAAAATCCAATACGCTCAAATAACTGATGCGATGTATGGTTTTCTGGTAAAACCGTTGCCAGTATGCTTATACCTTTATGCAACATCAAGGCGCGTTTGATAGCTGCACTCGCAATGCCTTTACCGTGACATGCAGATGTCAGAAAAATCGATATTTCATAGTTTGCAAAGGCATGCTCAACAGGGTCTAATCGAATGACACCACATGCCCCTGCATTTTCAATAATGTAAAAGAATGAATTGTCGGCATTTAACTTTCGTTTCATCCATTCGACGTGATTCTCGTATGCAGGAATTTCAGGATTACGAGCATATTTGCGCGTTTGCGGCTCACATTGAAGTTGATATACAAAATCGATATCGTCAAATGTAGCCTGACGCAGAGTCACATTAGTGCCATCTTTGGCTGACATTATTACTATTTCCTGGATATCTCTGTTAAGCCCCTGTCCATCACATATGTTCATAGCAAGGAGGCGCTGCTCGTGATAATGCGCGATCAAATGATTGAGAGCCTCGCTCAACTCTGCAGCATTAAAATTATCCGCATATAGCACAATCGCACCAGCGTTAGACAGATTGTTTGCGATGGTTTTTTGATTATCCGCAATGACTACGTTTACCGCAGGTAATCCCATAGTACATCGTTCCCACGTCGTTCCCCCCATAGCGCCGATTGCGAAATCGTGTTCCAGCATCAGTTCTGCCATATTTGACACATTAACGAGAACGTCGACGTCGTATTTCGATTTATTCGCAAGAGAGATAATTTCAGAACGGTGTGGACAAGCAGAGCCCAATACAACAGTGATTTTTTCTATGTTTTTAAAGTTTGACTGCTCAAGGAATACCAGCATTTTTCCAGCAACATTATGTGCATCCACCCCACCCATTGTTAATAATAGTTTTTTCGGTGCAGTAATGTTGGCTTTACGAACAATTGATTGTTTTCTTAATTGCGAAAATGCAGGGTTTAGCAACGCATAT
Source organism: Enterobacter sp. 50793107 (assembly GCF_001463365.1). Classification (NCBI taxonomy): domain Bacteria; kingdom Pseudomonadati; phylum Pseudomonadota; class Gammaproteobacteria; order Enterobacterales; family Enterobacteriaceae; genus Enterobacter; species Enterobacter sp. 50793107. The sequence goes on from NZ_LNII01000085.1 coordinate 2,724, forward strand.
TTTGCGCCAGCGAGAACTTTACCTTCTCTTTTATTGAATTGGGCATATTCTCTGGCGCTGCGCATATAGGTTTGATCAATCAGTAAATCACAACAATGCGGCCGGTTGCAGAGATCATCGATCACCACTAAATGTGAATCAGGAAAACGTGCTTTCACAATCGCTTCCCATTCGTAATCAAGAGAATAGTGATCGACAATGATGATGTCTGGATCAGAACAGTTTTCTACTATTAAATCGATAAATTTCTCAGCATCATCGTATTGACTTCCATTAAGCCATGATTTTTCATCGCTGATGTAAGTACTCGATTTATCGGCAGCTGCGATAACTTCGACAGAAAAACCTTCCTGTTTTATTTTATCCAGAATATTACCAGGGTGGTCTTTTGATATAAATGAACAACGAGCTCCTGCTTTTTCTAAGACTTTCGCAAGATTTAGACAACGGATAATATGACCAGAACCGATCGATAGCGATGAATCAGCCCGCAGAAACACGTTCATTTTTAAACTCCATGGCTTTAAACAACCACTCAGCTACGCGCCAGTCTTCTGGAGTATCAATATCCTGGACACGTTCACGCGGAAGTTCAATCGAGTAGGAATCTGCGCTAAAAATCGGCTTTTCGTTCAACCAAGCTGAGGATGTCCCCCAATAAAATTGCCCGGCATCGTGCCACGACTCTTCAAGATCCTGTGACCGGACATGGAACATCTCAGGTGAAAACATACTTATACGCTGTTCATCACTGACTTTAAGTGCTCGTTGAATGGGATAAGGAAACCTTGAAACTGTGAAAGCATAATCGCCTTGCTGGCTTTGGAGAGTTCCTAATCCCTGAATAATATCTTCAGCGCGGATAAAAGGAGCTGTAGCATAAATACAGCAAACATAATCAACCGCGCAGTCGTGACTAATGAGCCAATCAGTCGCGTGGCGAATCACAGGAATAGTACCTGCATAATCATTTGAGAGTTCTTCCGGGCGCATAAATGGCACTTCTGCACCATATTGACGCGCAACTTCAGCTATCTCCGCATCATCTGTTGAGACAATGATTCGGTCAAAGACGCCGCTCTTTTGAGCGGCTTCAATGGACCAGGCAATCATTGGTTTCCCACAAAATTCTTTAATGTTTTTTCGTGGAATACGCTTACTGCCACCACGCGCAGGAATGATTGCCACATTCATTTAAAAATACTCCCGAATGCACTGAATAACGTAGTCTTGCTCTTCATCTGTCAGCGTTGAGTACATAGGGATACTTAGCGCGCGAGAGTAATAGTCTTCAGCGACGGGATAATCACCAGATTTATGACCTAACTGCTCATAATAAGGCTGAGTATGAACGGGGATATAGTGGACGTTAACCCCAATGCCTTTATCACGCAGATAATCAAACAGTGGTTTACGTTGAGCCGGATCGTTCACCGTCAGTGGGTAAAGATGCAAAGCACTGTATCCACTCTCTGACTGCTGCGGTATTGAAACAGGAACACCGTCAAAAGCCGCGTGATAACGTTTTGCCAGTTCATGACGTCGAGCCACAAAACCGTCAATACGTTTTAACTGACTCACACCCAGTGCAGCCTGTAATTCGGTCATGCGATAGTTTAGTCCGAGATCTACCTGCTGATAGTACCAACCACCTTCCGATAGTTTGGTCATTTTCTCGTTGTCGCGGGTAATCCCGTGGCTGCGGAAAAGTTGCATACTCTCGGCCAGCGCATCGTTGTTTGTCAGCGCCATACCACCTTCAGCAGTTGTGATGATCTTAACCGGGTGGAAGCTCAAAATGGTAATGTCGGCAAAACGCGAGTTGCCAATTTTAGCTCCCTGATAATTACCACCGATCGCATGCGACGCATCTTCGATAATGGCGAACCCATACTCTTTAGACAGTTTATGGATCGCTTCCATATCACATGATTGACCCGCGAACGCTACTGGCACCACGATTTTAGGCAATTTGCCTTCTGCTTTAGCCGCAATGAGTTTAGCTTCCAGAGCGGAAACACTCATGTTGTAAGTTTGCGGATCAATATCAACAAAGCTTACATTGGCATCACAATAAAGCGCACAATTTGCCGAAGCCACAAAGGTATTAGGCGAAGTCCAAAGCCAGTCGCCTTTTTTCAACCCCAGTGCTAAGCATGCAATATGAAGTGCAGACGTTGCGCTATTAACCGCTACAGCATGTTTAACGCCAACATAGTCAGCAATGGCCTGCTCGAACTGTGGAACACATGGCCCCTGAGTCAAGAAATCAGACTTCAGTACGTCCACCACTGCACTGATATCTTCTTCTGAGATATCCTGCCGTCCGTAGGGGATAAATTTCATTAGATATTGCCTACTTTTTCACGGTTATCATCAATCCATTGACGCAGTTCTTCAATGCTCATCCACTCGGTATTGCTGTCGCTTTCGTAAACGAACCCTTCTGGTACACGTTTACCATCTTTAATACGTTCAGGAGAATCGCACCAGTTATGGATTGCAGGAAGGATTTTGAAATGTTCCGGATATTCATAGGTGTAATGCGCATCTTCTGCACTGATCATTTGTTCATGCAGTTTTTCACCCGGACGAATACCGATCACTTTCTGAGTTGCATCAGGAGCAACAGCCGTTGCAACATCAGTCACTTTCATTGATGGGATTTTCTTAACATAGATCTCGCCACCTTCCATGTCATTGAAGGCGTGCCAAACCAGTTCCACACCCTGTTCCAGGGTAATCATGAAACGGGTCATGCGGTCATCAGTGATTGGCAGTTCGCCCTTGTCTTTGATAGACAGGAAGAATGGAATTACGGAACCACGGGATCCCATAACGTTCCCGTAACGCACAACGGCGAAGCGAGTCTTGGTAGCACCGGAGTAGGAATTACCTGCCACAAACAATTTATCGGATGCCAGTTTAGTTGCACCATACAGGTTTGCTGGGCTACTTGCTTTGTCAGTAGACAGTGCAACGACACGCTCGATACCTTTATCAATACATGCATCAATAACATTCATCGCACCGTTGATGTTGGTTTTTACACACTCAAACGGGTTGTATTCTGCGGTCGGAACGATTTTTGTTGCTGCTGCATGCACCACGAAATCAACCCCATCTAACGCGCGGTACAAACGATCTTTATCACGCACATCACCGATGAAAAAGCGGATGCGACTTTCATCTTTGAAATGCTTTGCCATTTCCCACTGTTTCATTTCATCACGCGAATAAATGATAATTTTTTTAGGATTATATTTTTCAAGCGTCATGCGAACGAACTTATTGCCAAATGAACCTGTGCCGCCAGTTACCAGAATCGTTTTATTATCAAACATGTTTTTCACCAGAAAATATCAACTTATTGAATGCTACAATTGAAGAGATTGTAACCCAGCCCTGCATGGGTTTTACCCACGCTACCGCCCCTGGCTTAACAGCTACCAGTGCACTGAACGAGGGTGAAATGTTCCATATTGTTGAAGTCCGACACCGAACTCTACTGGCGCTGGACAACTGCAAAAACTGGCGTTAATTGTCGTCCTAAATGACCTCAGAAACAAGCACAAATCGTTACAAATCTGACCAGATTTAAATCAGATAAATCCATGTTATCATTAGAATTAATAACAAAAAACGGCAGCTACCATTTTGGTTATGTTTCAACATACCCAAATGATGACTGCCGCTTGTGCAAATCAAGTAAGAAAAAATCAGTCGTTAGCTAACAACTTCTCAATCCGGCTTCTGAACTTCGCCCCTTCCTTCAGGTTACGCAGTCCATAATTCACAAACGCCTGCATGTAGCCCAGCTTCTTACCGCAGTCGTAGCTCTCACCGGTCATCAGCATCGCGTCAACAGACTGCTTTTTCGCCAGCTCGGCAATCGCATCGGTCAACTGGATACGATCCCAGGCACCTGGTTCGGTTTTTTCCAGCTCGGCCCAGATATCCGCGTTCAGGACATAACGACCAACCGCCATCAGGTCAGAATCCAGCGTCTGCGGCTGATCCGGTTTTTCGATGAACTCAACGATGCGGCTCACCTGCCCTTCTGTCTCCAGCGCTTCTTTAGTCTGGATAACAGAGTACTCGGACAGATCGCCTTTCATGCGTTTCGCCAGCACCTGGCTGCGGCCTGTTTCGTTGAAACGCGCCACCATCGCCGCCAGGTTGTAGCGCAGCGGATCCGCAGAAGCGGTATCGATGATGATATCCGGCAGGACCACGATAAACGGGTTGTCGCCCACGACAGGGCGAGCACACAGGATGGAGTGGCCCAGGCCAAGCGGCTGCGCCTGACGCACGTTCATGATGGTCACGCCAGGAGGACAAATGGACTGCACTTCCGCCAGCAATTGACGTTTAACACGCTGCTCCAGCAGCGCTTCGAGTTCGTAAGAGGTGTCGAAGTGGTTTTCAACCGCATTCTTGGACGAGTGCGTAACCAGAACGATTTCTTTGATCCCTGCAGCAACAATCTCGTCGACGATGTATTGAATCATCGGCTTGTCGACGATCGGTAGCATCTCTTTAGGAATGGCTTTTGTGGCTGGCAGCATATGCATGCCCAGTCCGGCTACCGGAATGACTGCTTTCAAATTAATCATTATTTCTTCCACCTTAAAATGGTTGACGAATTATAGCTCTTAAACCTGTTTTCGCCAGTATGATTTGCCGTAATCCTGTAATGATATTACGCCTTAGCACCACAAATTACAGTAGTTGTAATCTGAATAGAATGCGATTCCGTGCCAGGAATAGTCGCAAAAAGCCCACTGACGATTATCTGTGCGGCAGCGCAAAATTCAGCCGTTCCGTATTCACCACATGCTGATCCACCCGGTCAATATCCACCGAGCTCTGCCCTTTCTCATTCACTGCTTTGATGTTTGCCAGTGACAGCAACGTCTCGTCTTTCGCCATAAACTTACCCCGCACATCCTTACGCAGGTCGAAGTTCAGCTTCAGTGCGGGTCCGATTGCTGCTTCCTGCATTACGTTGATATTGCGTAAGAAAAGGTGCTGAGGTTTGTTATGCAGCTCAAGCGTCGCGCGCTGCATCTCGACGTTGGTGATGGCCACAAACGAGGTCGCATTACCGGATGAAATTTGTATGCCGCGCAGCTTATAGGCAAGCTGGCTATTATCCAGACGAATATCGTTAAGCTTGAAGTTCTGCGGAATCGACAGGTAGTCACCTTTAATCACGCCGTAACCGATTAACATGCCGGCACTATTGACCATATCGACATTATCAATAACGAAATTATCACAGCCATAAATTGCTACCGTGGCATTGTCTATTCCCGCCTTTTTACTGAAATCAGGCGTAATATTTTTGGCCTTAATATTGCGGATAATAAAGTGTTTACCGTTCTCAACGTGCACCAGCTGGCGGCAGTTGCTGCCGGTGATATTGGCAACCACAAAGTTCTTCACGGTCTGTTTTTCCGGGTAGTCGTTGTCGTAGGTACTGCCCGCAAGGCCAATACCAATCCCCCAGTTAATCTTCCCGTTGGTGCAGTTGATGTTGTCGATCACATGGTCGGAGATCAGAATATTGCGGTCATTGATGGCCACATTCCATTCGATCGCATCGCCCTGCAGGTGGCTGAATTTGCTGTTGGTGATGCGGGCGCCATCCACCTGGTTGTGAAACCCCTGGCGCAGGATGGCGTAATTGGCCTGGCTCACGCGGATGTTATCAATGACCAGATTACGCATCACGCTGGGCTTTTTGCCGCCGATGTAGATTTGCGTTACCGGGCCAAATCCGCTCATCGCCAGCCCTTTGATGACACAGTCAGAGCCACGAACGTCAAGGGTAATATTTTCGGTACGGCCTTCGCCCTCACCGATGACTTTGCTGCCCTCCTGCAGAACAAAGCGCCCCCGGCCATTGCCGGTTAACGCCCCGCGAATCAGCAGCGTTTTGCCGTCAGGAATGAAAATGCCCGTGTTGATGTTTTTGCAGGTGAGCCCTGCAGGCACTACGACGATGTCGCCTTCGTTAAACGCCTGCTTAAAGGCGGCGATCCAGTCGTTGTTATTGTACTGATTTACAGAGACCGTCTTGCCGGTTGCCGCCCGCGCAACGCGGGGCGACAGTAGCGGCATTGCCGCCAGGACGGACAGAGAAGAGACAAAGCTGCGTCGGGTAATCTTTTTCAGCATACAACCTCGGCGTTACAACGTTTGCAGCAGGCTCGCTAACTGGCGATTGATCACCTGCTGGTTAAAATCTGCCTCGACTTTTTGTCGGGCATTGTGCAGCACGGGCTCCAGCGCCTGCTGGTCGATATCGCTAAACGCGGCCAGCCGATCGGCCAGGGCCATGGCGTTATTTTCAGGGACCAGCCAGCCGGAATGGTCTGACTTGATCAGCTCCGGGATCCCGCTGTGCAGCGTCGATACCACCGGAATCCCCACCGCCATCGCCTCCATCAGCGCCACCGGTATGCCTTCCATGTCGCCATCGGCGCCGGTAACGGACGGCAGCAGAAACACGTCGGCTTCATCGAGCATGGCCTTCACCTCGTGGCTCGGCTTAAAGCCCGGCATCTCCACGTGCGTTTCCAGCTCATACTGTTCAATAAGCGTACGCAGACGACGCTCCCACGGGCCGATACCGAGAATGCGATATCGGAAATCCACCCCGCGCGCCTTGAGCTGGCGGCAGGCTTCAATCGCCACATGCAGCCCTTTTTTCTCGGTCAGTCGGGCAACGGAGATAATCTGCAGCGGTTTACCCGGCACCTTGACCGGACGTCGGGTAAAACGCGCCAAATCCACACCCATCCGCGAGACGGTGATTTTCTCGCCCGGGCAGCCCATCTTTTTGAGGCGTCCGGCCCACAGGTCGCTGATGGGCAGCATCATGTCGCCGCGCTGGAACAGCTGCTGATACTCCGGCGTGTAGTGGTTCAGCACTTCACGGCTGGAGATATCAATGCCGTGGAAGATCGTGGCGATCTTCCCGTCAATCACCCCCAGCTCGCGCAGTTTGGCTGCGGTCACCCCTGCCGGGCCAAAGTGGGCGATAAAGACATCAGCGCGGTACGGCTGCGCCGTTTGCCCGCAGATGGCCGACAGGATCAGATTGCGCGACTCCGCGCCATAGCGGGAGATGTTCAGCGCTCGCCAGGTCGACGCGCGATGAAGCCCGCGTAAGGTCTGGCTGGCACGGTAGCGCAGCTTGTTCACTTTTCCGGATGGCTCATCCTGCAGCCAGCGGGTTTTCGCCTCCAGCCCATACTGGGTATACGCCGCATGGGTGTTTTGCGTATCGCCCTTTTGCAGGGCGATAATTTCCACGTCATATCCCATATCGATAAACGCGGTGATTTGATTGAGTACAAATGTTTCAGACGACAGTGGAAATTTCAGTAAGAAGAAACCAACCTTCATTTCCCCTCCCGCACGCGGTCAAGCACAGACTTCACCATCCCCATTCCCTTTTCGCGCTCGGCTTTCACTGCCACGGCCAGGCGCTCATTCACGGCGGGCAGTTGCCCAAGGGTGTCGCCCACCATTGCGCCGAGCGAGCCATCCAGCAGATGACGGATATCCACGGCCATTTCCGGCATCCCCAGCTGCTGCATAATCCCGGCAGACTTGTGCTCATAGTTGATGGCAATGGCTGGCGTGCCAAAGTTCATCGAGATGATGGCAGAGTGCAGACGGGTACCCACGGTCAGGTCACAGGCTGAGAGCAGTTTGCCCATCTCCAGATCGTTCAGTTCGTCCATCACCACATGATACCGGGACGGATCGTTCACCAGATGGCGCAGGTTAAGCGCCACCATGCGATCATCCTTGTTGTAACTATCGATACCGGTACAGGTGGAGAGCGCCAGCACCTGATAACCGCTGTCCAGCACGCGGTTAACGACCTCGGCAAAGGCCTTCTCGTAGGCGGCCTGAGTCGTACCTAAACGCTTATCAAAAGGTGCCAGCTCGCGCAGGGTAATGGCGACGGTTTTCTGTTTCGCCGCCACGTCCAGCCAGTGCTGCACCGCGTAGCTCGGCTGGAAGCTGTCGTCCTGGTGATCCACCAGCCACGCGGTATCCACCCCGTGCTCGACTTTCGAGGTGTCGATCTCGCTGCGCTTCATCATGTCGAGGCTGACTGACTCACGCAAAATCAGGGCATCGCAGTGGCCAAACACATAGTTTGCCAGCTGGTTGAACTGAGGTTCCTGGAATGGCCCGACGCTGTGACCAATCATAAACAGCGGCTTCTTCGCCATAAAGGTACAGAGCGCATGCTCAAACTGCGGCACGCCGTAGAGATCGACAAAGAACGAACCGCCCACCTGAATGATGGCGTCATAGCCGGACAGCAGACGCACGAAATCGGTAAAGCCCTGCGCGATGGCGATGTTGCGCAGCTTGCCGGTGTCGGTTACGCGAGAAAGCAGCACCTGATGCTGGTAGCGGCGACGCAACACTTTCTTCACGCGTCCCATCACGCCCGCAGCGTTATTGTGCTGTTTCATCTGGCTGTAGAGCGGGTCGCCCATCACCGGGCGGTTCAGTAACCAGGATGAGCTGACCGGGTAACGGCTCATCACGTCCACTTCTGTCTCAGGCTTAATGGTGTTAATTGCATCCAGTAAACCGCGCAGGATGGCGCTGTCGCCACGGTTGCCGCAGGTATGGTTGCCAAGAATTAATAATTTCATAATGGCCTCTTAAATAACTAGCCTGCGCGAAGCAGCGTTTTCATTTTTTCGTTACGGCAAAACTGGCGCTTCATCTCCACCACCAGCGCATTGCGTGACAGCACAATCATCACCCCAAACGCCAGCGCGCCCGCGGCAACCTGCACTGCCAGCAGCGCGGCCAGCGGCAAATGGCCCTTCAGGAGCACGCCCAGACCGTAGCTCACCACCAGGGTCGGCAAGGAGAGATAAAACGGCAGCCACAGGCTCAGGATGTACTGACGGTAGCTGGAGCCCAGCACCGGCTTGATCATGATGAAGTAGCTCAGCACGGTGTTGATGATTTGCACCAGCAGAAAGCCCAGCGTGACGCCAATGGCGCCCGCCATGTGTCCGCCGACGATAATTGCCGGAATAAACAGGAAAGTTTTAAATACGTTGAATTTAAAGCTGATATCCACGCGCGCTTTCGCCATCAGCAGGGAGCCAATCGGGTTACCCACGGAGCGCAGCAGCCCCACCACACAGAGCAACTGCAGGATCGGGATGATGCTGTTCCACTTCTCGCCAAATACCAGCGGCACAAAGTTGCTCGACACCACCATCAGACCCAGCAGTACCGGGAAGTTAATAATGCCGACCACGGAGAGCAGCTTGTAGAAGTTGACGCGCAGCTTTTCAGTGTCGTCCTGAATTTTGGCGAACGCCGGGAACAACACGCGGGTGATAATCGGGTTGAGCTTCATCGGCGGGACGACCGCAACGTTGTAGGCCAGGTTATAACCCCCCGCGACGCTCGCCCCCAGAATGCGCGCCAGCACCAGCGTGGAAAGGTTGGTGTTGACGTAGTTGATGATGCTGTCGGCCGTCAGCCAGGCGCCAAAGCGCAGGTTCGAGGAGACGGACGCCAGGGAGAAATGCAGCCCCGGGCGGTAGATCTTGCGGCCAAAGTAACCGAACAGCAGCGTACGCACGGTAGAGTTCACCAGATACCCCAGAATGGCGGTCATGGCCAGCGGCCAGAAATGGGCGCTCACCACCGTGAAGGTAAAGCCCGCCAGCACGGCGCTGGTTTCAATCATGCCGATCTTGTTGAACTCCAGCTCTTTTTGCATCAGCGCGCGGAACTGCTGCCCGTGCGGGATCACCACAAAGGCAAACGACAGCGTGCGCATCAGCGGGGCCAGATCCGGGTTGTGCAGCACGCTGGCGATCACATCGCTCAGCAGGAACACCAGCACAAAAACAAACATCCCCAGCCCTACGTTCAGCCAGTAGAGCGTGGTCAGCTCCAGCTGGCTAATCTCTTTGCGCTGGATAATCGAGTTGGCGATACCAAAGTCAGACAGCGTGTCGGCCAGCGCGATAATCACCAGCGAGACGGTCAGCAGACCGAACTGATGATTATCGATAATGCGCGCCAGCACGGTCATCTGCACCAGCCCCAGGCCAATGATGACGATAGTCGCCATCGCTGACCACTTGGCGCCGCTGATGGTTTTTTCACGTAAGCTCATCTTAGTACGCCGCTTTGTTCACGAAACCTTTGAAGATGGTCAGAAAAACAATTTTGATATCGAACCAGAGGCTCCACTCACGGATGTACTCAAGGTCGAATTCAATACGTTTTTCCATTTTTTCCAGCGTGTCGGTTTCACCGCGCCAGCCGTTGATTTGCGCCCAGCCGGTAATGCCTGGCTTCACTTTATGGCGCAGCATGTAGCCTTCAATCAGCGAGCGGTACTGCTCGTTATGGGCAACCGCGTGCGGACGTGGCCCGACAATCGACATACCGCCGGTAAAGACGTTGATAAACTGCGGCAGCTCGTCCAGCGAGGTGCGGCGCAGGAAATTCCCCACGCGGGTCACGCGCGGATCGTTCTGCGTAGCCTGCGTCACCACTTTGTCGTTCTCCATCACCTTCATGGAGCGGAATTTCCACACCATGATCGGCTTACCGTCCATGCCGTAGCGCGTCTGACGGAAGATAACTGGCCCTGGAGAGCTCAGCTTCACCGCCAGGGCAATGCAGCACAGCACCGGGGAGATCAGCAGAAGGATCAGTGAAGAGAGCACAATGTCTTCCAGGCGTTTGAGAACACGGTTGATACCTGACAGCGGCGTGTCGTACAGCGGCACTACCGGTACACCGTTCACCTCTTCGATACGGGAATGGAGAATGTTGAAGGTAAAGACGTCCGGAATGAGGATCACGGAACAGGTGGTGTCCGCCAGGTCGCGCATCAGTTTCTTAATGCGGGACTCCTCTTTCATCTGCATGGCAATGTAGACGTTGTGAATTTTGCCCGCTTTCGCATCGTCAATAAGCTGGTCGTAGTTGCCCGCCCAGTCCGACGGCACGCCACCCGGTTTCGCGTCGTGGTAGATCCCAACCACTTCAAAACCTAACCACGGCTCTTTGCGGAAGCTATCAAGCAGCACCTGGCCCACCGGCAGATCGCCGGCAACGGCGACATAGCGGCGGTTGTAACCACGGTTACGCAACCAGCCCGCGCCAAAGCGGATCAGGGAGCGGCAAACCACCATGCCGACGCTGGTTAACAGATACCAGCACAGATACGTCACCAGACGATTATCAAAATCATGGCTGAACGCCACCAGGCCCGCGCTGAAGATCAGGCTTAAGGTCCAGTTCTGCAGCAACAGCATCAGTTCGGTGGTCATCTTGACGCCACGCCACGAACGATAGAAATCCGTCATCCCGCCGATCATCTGAAACACGACCAGCGCAATCAGTGCCATCAGCAGGTGCATGTATAAGAACGATTGCCCGCTGATCCAACACACCGCCCACAATCCGCCGACCATGATGGTGATATCAGAAAAACGCTGCACCATAGAGATTAACGATGCATTCGTTCTCGCTCGTTCGCGCTTTTTTAGATTCGTCATCGTTGTTCCTTTAGTTCAAAACCTTACCCCTCACCCTAACCCTCTCCCCACAGGGGAGAGGGAACTTGAACACCCTCTCCCCTGTGGGGAGAGGGCTGGGGTGAGGGGCAATGATTACTGATTCAACAGCGCCAGAATGTCCTTCGTTCGGGCTTCCATCAGCGCGGTGTCGGCGCGGGATTCCACGTTCAGGCGCACCACCGGCTCGGTATTGGACGAGCGCAGGTTAAAGCGCCACTGCGGGAACGCCATGCTGATACCGTCGGTACGGTCAATTTCCAGCGCGTGAATAGCAAAGTGCTGTTCCACGCGGGCAATGGCCTCAGCCGGCTGCGCCAGTTTGCTGTTGATCTCTCCACTTGCCGGGAAGGCCGCCATACGGTCGCGCACCAGCTCGCCCAGGGTCTGACCTTTCAGGCACAGCAGTTCGGTCACCAGCAGCCACGGGATCATCCCGCTGTCGCAGTAGGCAAAATCGCGGAAGTAGTGATGGGCGCTCATCTCGCCGCCGTAGATGGCGTCTTCTTCGCGCATACGCTCTTTAATAAACGCGTGACCGGTTTTGGACATCACCGGCGTACCGCCTGCCGCTGACACCACGTCAACGGTGTTCCAGGAGAGGCGCGGGTCATGAATGATCTTCGCCCCCGGATTTTTCTCGAGGAACGCTTCCGCCAGCAGGCCGACAATGTAATAGCCCTCGATGAACTGCCCTTTTTCGTCGAACAGGAAGCAGCGGTCGAAATCGCCGTCAAAGGCGATGCCCATATCCGCACCGTGTTCAATCACCGCATTGCGGGTGTCGTCGCGGCACTCTGGCAGCAGCGGGTTTGGGATACCGTTCGGGAAGTTGCCGTCCGGGGTGTTGTGTACCTTGACGAAGGTCACCGGCACGTTCAGCGCCTTAAAGCGGGCTTCCAGGGCATCCACCACCGGGCCCGCCGCGCCGTTGCCGGAGTTAATGACCAGCTTCAGCGGCTTAAGGTTTGCTACGTTGATGTAACCCAGCAGGTGGTCAATGTACTCTTTACGCAGATCGATCTGCTTGTAGCTGCCGCGTGCAGACTCGTTCACCGGCGGGAAGTCGTTGGCTTCCGCCAGACGCTGCACGTCGCGCAGGCCGGTATCACCGCTGATAGGGCGCGCACCCTTGCGCACCAGCTTCATACCGTTGTAATCCATCGGGTTATGGCTGGCCGTGACTTCAATCCCGCCGTCCACGCCCAGGTGGAAGGTGGCAAAATAGATCTCTTCGGTACCGGAAAGGCCGATATCCAGCACGTCCACGCCCGCGTCCTGCAGCCCTTTCGCCAGCGCCAGCTTCAGGCATTCGCTGGTCAGACGCACGTCGCCACCCAGTACGATAGTTTTCGGTTTCAGGTATTCGCCGTACGCGCGGCCGATGCGCCACGCAATGTCTTCATTCAGCTCTTCACCCAGCTTGCCGCGAATATCGTAGGCTTTAAAACAGGTTAACTTTTCCATCATGACCCCTTTTTCAGGCAACAGTTGGCCCGCCCAATTAACAGGCAAAATATTTTTTATTCATTCGTAGGCCCGGTAAGCACAGCGCCACCGGGCATGATGCGAAGCGGTTACACCCGACCGTAGCGGTCCTGGAAACGGACAATATCGTCCTCTTCCAGATACGCGCCGGAGCGCACTTCAATTAAATCGAGAGGTATCTTCCCTGGGTTTTCCAGACAGTGTGTCGCCCCCAGCGGAATATAAATTGACTCGTTTTCACCGAGCAGTTTCACTTCACCGTCGATGGTCACTTTGGCGGTACCCGCCACCACCACCCAGTGCTCGGCACGATGGTGATGCATCTGTACCGACAGGCCTTCGCCCGGCTTCACGGTAATGCGCTTCACCTGGTAACGTTCGCCCGCATCGATGGAGTCGTATTTGCCCCACGGGCGGTACACTTCGCGGTGAATATGGTGCTCGTGGCGACCGTCGGCTTTGATCTTCTCCACCACCTTTTTAACGTCCTGCACGGCGTTACGGTCGGCAATCAGCACGGCGTCTTTGGTCTGGACGACCACCAGATCCTTCACCCCCACCGTGGTCACGAGGCCGGATTCGGCGTAGACGTAGCTGTTCTCGGTTTTGTGGCTAATCACATCACCGTGATGGACGTTACCCTCCGGGGTATGGGCGCTGATCTCCCACAGGGAGGACCAGGAGCCAACATCGCTCCAGCCTGCATCCATCGGCACCACCACCGCATCCGCCGTGCGCTCCATCACCGCATAGTCAATGGACTCTTCCGGGCAGGCGAGGAAAGCGGCTTCGTCGACGCGAATAAAGTCGAGATCCGGATCCACCACGTTCATGGCTTTTTCGCAGGCGCTCAGGATATCCGGACGATACTTTTGCAGTTCTTCCAGATAGCGACCGGCGCGGAACAGGAACATACCGCTGTTCCAGTAGTATTCACCGCTGGCAACGTAGGCCTGCGCGGTTTCCAGATTCGGTTTCTCAACGAACTGCGCCACGTCAAACGCCACGCTGTCGCCTTCGCCCGGCGTCACGCTGCCGCGGCGGATATAGCCATAGCCGGTTTCTGGCAGATCCGGCACGATGCCGAAGGTCACCAGCTTGCCGCTTTCTGCGTAAGGAATGGCCGCCCGCACCGCGTCGCGGAACGCCTCTTCCTGCTGAATGACGTGGTCTGCCGCCAGTACCAGCATCAGCGGATCGCAATCCGGGCTGCTGCGTTTTGCCGCCAGCGCCGCCAGGGCAATGGCTGGGGCGGTATTTCGTCCGGCAGGCTCCAGAATGATGTTTTCTGTGAGTTTGTTCAGCTGGCGCAGCTGCTCGGCAACAATAAAGCGGTGCTGTTCGTTACAAATCACCACCGGGCTTTCACACTCCACACCCTGCAGACGGTTAACTGTCGTTTGCAGCATGGTGAGATCCCCTTTCAGGCAGAGGAACTGTTTTGGATAGAGCACGCGGGACAGCGGCCACAACCGGCTACCAGAGCCACCTGCCATCACAACCGGATACAACGTGGTTTGACTCATGATTTATCCCCGTATATCTGCAATAAATTGGCTCAGCACGTTCTCTTTCTCGAGCGTGCGTTCGGCATATTCACGTGCCACCGTGTTCACTTTTGGCATGGCGAGTGCCTGTTCAATTCCGGTCACCAGCGCCGGAACCGATTCCGGCTCCACGCAAACGGCGATCCCGGGGTAGCTGTCACACAGCTGGCCTAATTCGGTTTCGGCTTCTGCCGTGATCACAGCGTTCCCGCCCACGGCCAGAATGTTGGTCAGCTTGGACGGCAGCACCGCATCCGCCGCGCCGCGCTTTTGCACCACCAGATGGCAGTCACCCATCTTCAGCAGCGCAGGCAGCGCCTCGTAAGACTGAAGCGGGAAGAATTTCACGTTAGTCAGGCCGCGTTCACTGGCCATCTTCTCCAGACGCGCTTTTCCGCCGCCCTGACCGACAATCACAAACATCCACGGATGTTCGCTAAGCTGTTGAGCCGCCTCGATAACGTTCTCCAGCCCCTGCTTTTCGCCGATATTGCCTGAATAAAGAATGATTTTTTGGTCATCAGGCAAACCGAGCTCTGCGCGAAGCGCCTGCGCGTCGTGTTCTGTTACGTCACGGAAACGGGCCACTTCGGACCAGTTCGGGAAAAAGATCACCTTTTCCGGCGCGACGCCCTTCTCCTGCGCTTTGTTCATCATCGATCGCGAGATGGTGGAGACATAATCCACGTTATGCAGACCGCTGCGCTCAAAAGCGCTGGCGAGTTTCGCCACTTTGCCGCCCTTGCCTTTACCTGCCATCCCCAGGCCCAGCATGGCGTCGACTTCATAATCCTGAATGTGCAGCAACGTGCGCGCACCGGAGAGCTTGCCCAGCAGCCGCATGCCCGGCGTGCAGAACAGCGTCGGTACCACGCCGATGATGCGATCCGGCTTCCAGCGACGCTGCGCCATCAGCGGGAAGAAACTGCTCAGGGCAAAGCTGCCCAGATGAATTAAACGTTTCAGCGTCGAGGGCTGCTTCGGCACGTACAGCGGGCAACGCCAGACGGTCGCAGCGCCCTCTTCGCGGCGATAGCGCCAGCTGGAGTAGCGCTCGCCCACTTTCCATTCCGGGTAGTACGGCGGCGCGGTAATGACCCGCACGTCATGTCCCTGGCTCGCCATCCACTCGACCATCTCGCCGGTGTATTTCCCGATACCGGTCAATTCCGGCGAGTAGTTGATTCCATATACGAGGATCTTCATAGTCCCGGCACCTCAGACTGACGATCGGCCAGGAAATAGGCACGACTGTTGTCATGCACATTGTCGCTGGCCAGCAGCGCCTCTGGCGTCTGCCAGCGGTAGTCGTCGTGCTGAAAATCAGGCAGACGCAGGTCTGCCTCACTCACCTTCAGGCGGAACCCCAGCACGATGTAGTGCGTGGTGAAGCCGGTACCTGAAAAGTTGTCGTCATAGAAGTGCTGCCAGACCCCGTAAAACTGGCCTGCTGCCATCGGCAGTTGCAGGCCCAGTTCCGCCAGAGTGAGACGCTCAAACGCGTTGGCCAGCGTCTCATCCTTCTGCACGCGCCCGCCGGGCACGAACCAGAAGCCCTGAGCAGGACGATTGGTTCGTTTCCCCAGCAAGAACTCGCCGCGTTCGTTCTCCACGATCAAATCAATTGAGATGAGCGGAGTGGAGCGCACTACCGTGGCAAAATCTTCCTGACTTAAAAACATTGTTACCCCCGGAAGCGGTGCTGGTTTTCCAGGAACCACTGGTAGGTACTTGCCAGCCCTTGTTCCAGCGACACCTCGTGATACCAGCCCAGCTGATGCAGACGGGTGACGTCCAGCAGTTTGCGCGGCGTGCCGTCCGGTTTGGTGGCGTCAAACACCACGCGGCCCTTGTAGCCCACCACCTGAGCGATGGTCTGCGCCAGCTCGCGAATGGTGCAATCCACGCCAGTGCCAACGTTGATGTGCGACAGCATCGGCTCGGTGTTCTCCTGCCACACCTCGCGATCCAGCTCCATCACGTGAATGCTGGCCGCGGCCATGTCATCCACGTGCAGGAATTCGCGCATCGGCGTGCCGCTGCCCCACACCACCACATCCGGTGCGTTCTCGGCGGTCGCCTCGTGGAAACGACGCAGCAGCGCCGGGATCACGTGCGAGTTGCTCGGGTGGAAGTTATCGTGCGGCCCGTACAGGTTGGTCGGCATCACCGAGCGATAGTCACGGTTGTACTGACGGTTGTAGGACTCGCACAGCTTGATCCCGGCAATTTTGGCAATGGCGTACGGCTCGTTGGTTGCTTCCAGCGTCCCCTGCAGCAGTTCGCTCTCGGCGATCGGCTGTTTCGCCATTTTCGGGTAGATACAGGATGAGCCGAGGAACAACAGCTTGTTCACGTTGTGCAGATGTGCCGCGTGAATGATGTTGCTCTCAATCATCATGTTCTCGTAGATGAAATCTGCCGGGTAAGTGTTGTTAGCGACAATGCCGCCCACTTTTGCCGCCGCCAGATACACCTGATCGATACGTTCATTGGCAAAGAAGTCCTGTACCGCACGGCTATCGAGCAGATTCAGCTCGTCGCGGGTACGGACAACCACTTCCACGTCACCGCGCTGCTCCAGCTGTCGAACAATCGCGGAACCCACCATTCCGCGATGACCGGCGACAAAAAAACGTTGTTTTGTCATTCTCAGGACTCCAGCGCGATGGCAACCTCGTAGCCATGAGATTTGAGCAGGGAGTGTTTTTTCGCTGCTTCAAGATCTTTGGCTACCATCTCAGAGACCATCTCCTGCAGAGTGGTTTCTGGTTTCCAGCCCAGTTTCTCGTGCGCTTTGGTTGGGTCGCCCAGCAGGGTTTCCACTTCCGCAGGACGGAAGTAACGCGGGTCAACCTGCACAATCACATCACCTGGTTTCACGCCCGGTGCGTCATGGCCGGTCACAGAGACAACGATCCCCTTCTCTTCCACGCCAGTGCCTTCGAAGCGCAGTTTGATACCCAGCTGTGCGGCAGCCATTTCCACGAATTGACGGACGGAGTACTGCACGCCGGTCGCAATCACGAAGTCTTCTGGCTGCTCCTGCTGCAGCATCATCCACTGCATCTTCACGTAGTCTTTGGCATGGCCCCAGTCACGCAGGGAGTCCATGTTGCCGAGGTGCAGGCAGGATTCCAGACCCTGAGCGATGTTGGCGATAGCGCGGGTAATTTTACGGGTCACGAAGGTTTCGCCACGACGTGGGGATTCGTGGTTAAACAGAATGCCGTTACAGGCGTACATGCCGTAAGATTCACGGTAGTTTACGGTGATCCAGTAGGCATACAGTTTGGCTACCGCGTAAGGAGAACGTGGGTAGAACGGGGTGGTTTCTTTCTGCGGGATTTCCTGCACCAGACCGTACAGTTCAGAAGTGGATGCCTGGTAGAAACGGGTTTTCTTCTCAAGGCCGAGGAAACGAATCGCTTCCAGCAGACGCAGCGTACCCATGGCGTCAACGTCAGCGGTGTATTCCGGGGATTCGAAAGAAACCGCTACGTGGCTCATCGCGCCCAGGTTGTAAACTTCATCCGGCTGTACTTCCTGCAGGATGCGGGTCAGGTTGGAGGTATCGGTCAGGTCGCCGTAGTGCAGATGGAATTTCGGGTTCGCCGCATGCGGATCCTGGTAAATATGATCCACACGTTCCGTGTTGAAAGAAGAAGCACGACGCTTAATACCGTGAACTTCATAACCTTTTTCCAGCAGTAACTCTGCCAGGTAAGAACCATCCTGCCCGGTAACGCCGGTGATGAGAGCGACTTTAGACATGTTTATATTCCTCTACTTATGAATTTAATCAGTTTCAACGCGTTCGCGTATCACCACTGCGGGGTTGCCACGGCAAATTTTATTTGCCGGTAGCGATTTAAAAACGCTGCTGCGGGCACCAACTACCGTGCCATCGCCAACAGAAACACCAGGTGCAACAAATACATCTGTTGCCAGCCAGCATTTTTCGCCAATCACAATTGGCGAAGCGGTAATATCAAAATGCTGACTCATAAAATCGTGGCTGCCGGTACACAAATAACACTTCTGTGACACCACCGCGTTTGCACCAATCGTGATATCGCCAAGGGTATATAACACGGCGTCATCCCCTACCCAGGCGTAATCGCCAAGCGTTAATTTCCAGGGGTAAGTAATTTTTACCGATGGACGAATAACTACGTTTTTTCCGATTTTTGCGCCAAACAGACGCAATAAAAAGGCACGCCAGCGATACAGTATTTGCGGTGACCAGGCAAATAAGGTGGCCTGAACGGCCCACCATAACTGCACTTTAATTCCGTTCCCGCCCCGGAAACCTTTCGGCACGGTGAACCCGTTAAGATCCTGCATTACATTTCCTTATATTCAGGCTTTGTTATATAAGGTTTTCGTTTTACCCGTGGTGCGCAGGCGGAATAAATAAGACAATTCCGCCCAGAATGCGGGCACGCGTAATATCTTACGCTGTACGTTTTTTGCATCCTGGCACAATTCCAGATTATTCGAGGTGGACACACCGCCCATTGAAAACTCAGATACCAGCCCTTTAATTCGACGGAACGGGTAGCCTGATTTATACAGACTGGCGGCCAGGGCATAATCTGATGATACTTTATACTGCAGATCGTAAGGCTGTTTTTTCAGACCTTTTACCGGAAAGAAAATGGCCTGATGGCTGGCCGGTAAACTGTGATAGATATACCAGCCGGGTTTCGCGCTGCGGCAAATTTTATGCCCGTCGCCAAAATCGAGCAGCGCATCGCCAATATACATCGCGTCGTCTTTCTGGCGCGCCAGCTGACGGGCAAACTGGGCCACATCGTCATGGAACACATCGCCCGAGTTAAGGAAGATGGCATAACGGCCTTGCGCCATGTTAATGCCTTTGTTCATCGCATCGTAGATGCCTTTATCTTTCTCGCTTACGAAGCGTAAGTTGAACTCACCGTTGAGTTTTTCCAGAAACTCCGCCGTGCCATCGTTCGAGCCGCCATCGACCACGATCCACTCAAAGCTGAGACTCGGATCGCGCGCCAGGTTGCGCAGCGAGCGCCAGGTTTTTACCACCCCTTCGTAATTACGAAAGGCAACAGTAATGACGCTAAGAAACATAAATCACCTCATTTCGTCATACGTTCGTAATATTAAGCGCTTTGCGCAGAATAAACGGACAGACAATCAAGAAAGCATATTCCGGGCTAAATATTGACCCCGTAAAAAACAGCGACACTGGCGTAAACAGATAAAGCTGCACGCGAAAGTTCTGGTTATCCCCAAACGCGTTAATCATCATTTTGAAAACTTTAAACAGATACCAGAGCGTCAACAGTACGGCGAACCACGAAAAATAAATAATTAACAGATACAGGCCATTGTCTATGGTTTTACCGACATCCGCACCGTTAAAGATTCCGAATGATGCAACATATTCGTAAAGTGAGCCGAATCTTACTACACCGTCGATATGGGTTAAGGAATAACCCACCATCACCAGCGGCCCGATAATGCGATAATAGGACGATGAGCCTTCCGTTCCCAAATCTCCCAGACGCTCTGAGATATACGGGAATGCAAATATCACGCCTACTAAAAATACCGTCAGGGAGATGATCGCCAGCGGCAGTTTTTTCTTAATCGCATCTTTGTTCAGGTACTGGAATGCCCACTCCAGGAGGTAAAACAGGATAAATGTCATGACCCCTGAGAACGAACCAGACAGAACGATTCCTGCAAGAATCATAGCATCGGTCTTAGGGGTTTTGATACCAAACTGTTTGATGCTGAGCCAAATTGAGATTAACGCCAGAGCGAAAAACGCCGGTTCAAAATAGAGGGCTGTCGTACGCTTACCGCCAAACTTAATGAAGTTCAGTACATAGCTGTTACTGTAAATGAGATATTTCGAAATCATCTCCATCAGGCTGCTACCACCGGTGAGAATAATTTGCGCCATTTCCAGTGCAGCAAGCATAACAATTAACGCAACGGCAATATAAAAGAGCCTGAGGATTTTCCGATAATTGTGCGGAGAAATAGTTTTAAAACGAATACTCCAGACCATGCCAATAATAATGACAATATAAACAAACAGCATGGTAGAGGTGACGTACTTGCTGGGATCCAGCGACTGGCCAAAGATGTAGTTAAACAGCGTCAGGCCAAAGCCCATCCCTAAGGCAATCATCAGCTTCTTGAGGTTGATTTTATCGACGTACAACAGAAGCAGAGCGGGCAAGAAGGTCACAATGGTTATCGGGAAGCTTTCGCCGAGCTGGGCAATTTTGACATTGACCAGCAGATAGATCAGCGGCAGCAGCAGATAACTACAGACTCTGATAGAACGAGACATATTCCTCCAGCATCTGTTGTCCACTGTAGGCCTTGCGGCTGCGGTTGCGGAACGATTCCAGGTCAGTGCCAAAAACGGCCTGCGCAATCTGCGGCTTCGGCAGTTGCACCAGCGGTAGCACCTCCTGTTCCGCGAACGTTTTCCCGCCCGATTTTTCCAGCACTTCACGCGCCGCGTCGCTGTGGGTGGCAATCACCGGCACGCCAATCGAGAGCGCTTCGCAGAGGATCAGCGGGTAGTTATCGACGCGCGAGCTGAACACCAGCGCATCCATCCCGTTGAGGGCGCTCATCAGCTTGCGCTTATCCGTTTCAAACCCGTGATTCACCACGTTAGCGCCATCGAACGGCGAGAATTTGCCGAAGGTATGCAGTTCAATTTTGTCACCCAGCGCCATCATGTCGCGCACCAGCTGCTGGTTGGTTTTGCCGTCGTAACGCAGGTCATGCGCGACGATTGCAATTTTCGGTTTGCCTGCGGTTTCCGCAACCGGGGTCAACTCGGCCAGAATCGCTTCCGTCGCCACGTCGATCCCGTTGTTGATGATCTGACACCGCCCTGCCCCATACAGACTGTTGAAGGCATCGGCCACATGCTGGCTTGGGGAGATAAACGTGCAGCCGAGCGACAGCATATCGCGGAACTGCTGACGTTTTCCGTCCACCAGCTGGTGAGCGCGATCCACTTTCACCGGCGGGTAATTGGTTAATGTCGGGCACTTCTGGCAGGCGTTTTTCCAGCCTTCACAGCCGTCGGTGAACGCACAGCGTCCGGTCACGCTCCAGTGGTCGTGCAGCGTCCAGATGAAGCGGGTATCCGGCTTGTGAGCCTGTACCTTCTGGCAAAACGTCACCACCTCTTGCAGGTTCAGCCAGTAGCTGTGCAGCACGTGAAAATGGAGCACAACCGGGCCGGAGGTTCGCGTGACCGTACGATAGAGGTTGTTCAGGTTGCCAAACAGATCGCGGTTAAACAGACGAAACAGCGCAATGTTGGCGACAGACGTCAGACGTGGCGTCTGCTTGTGCACCTGCGGATAGATATCATGGCTGACGCTTTTCTTACCGCCTTTGCCATAGCCGTAGATAAAACGAGACTGAAGCCCTTTTTGCAGCGCACGCTGGTGCAGATCCAGCGCCACGCCAGCCGCCCCGCCCTCGGCGAGACGGACGTTAAATTGCAGAATGTTCATTTGATCACCTTCACGCGGGCTTTTTCGCCCACTACCAGCGCGTTATCCGGAATGCTGTCCAGCACCACGCTGCCTGCACCAATCGTGACGTTGTTACCAATGGTAATGTCGCCAATGATCACCACGTTCGCCCCCAGCTCGACGTTGTTGCCGATGACCGGGCAGGCCAGGCTCTCCGGCCCCCGGTTGCCGATGGTGACCGCATGACGAATAGTGAAATCATCCCCGGCGACCACGAACTTATTGATGACCACCGCATAGCCGTGGTGAATGGTAAAGCGGCGGCCGATGGTGGCCGCAGCCTGAATTTCATAGCCAAAAATGCATTCGGTGATAATTCGGTACAGCACCAGAACCGGTGCCGCCCAGAGGTTGTTCAGAACATTTTTCTTACGCCACACCGAGCAGAAATGCGCGATGCGGTACGCCAGAACCATGCAGCACGGGCGCAGGCTCCAGCTGTTAGCGCGGCAATCTTCCAGAAACATTATTTCCCCCGCAGTCCATCAGCCAGTCGCTTGCCGTTGCGCACGGAAAAAAGCGTCAACAAGGTACGCCAGGTCATCCGCTTATTGCGGATCTGATAGAGGGTAAAGAGCTGGTACTTCCGGCTGGCACGGTCAAACTTATCCTTGTGCTTGCGGTAGAAATGGAAGTAACCCGAGAATTTTTTTGGTGAGGAGGTGATTTGCATCTCCCCGTGGTTGATGTGCAGGATCTGCGTGGCCTCTTCCACCTTCCACGGCTCGCCATACTCCACCACCATTCGCAGGAAGATGTCGTAATCCTGCGCGGCCTTCAGTTCGGTATCGAACAGGCACTCTTTAAAGCGCCACGCCCAGGTGAACACCTGATTGCCGATGATGTTGCGCTTGTAGAACAGGCGGCGAGAGTATGGTGATTTCGGGTACAGCGGCAGGCTGGCAGGCTGCGAGTAAACCTCGCCCTGACAGACATAGTCGTTGGCATACAGGAAAGCGTGGGTGACCAGTTGTTCCTTGTGCGACAGGAAAATGGACAGACGGTTTGGTGTCCACTCGTCATCGTCGTCGATGCCGGTCAGATACTGCCCTTTGGCCTGCATAATTGCCTGATTACGCACCGCACACGCCCCGGAGTTGATCGCGTTATGGGTATAGCTGACGCGCGGGTCATTGAGGTCAGTGACAAACTTTTGCAGCTGCTCATACGAAGAGGAACAGTCATCAACAATGATCAGCTCCCAGTTATCGTAATCCTGGCGCAGCACCGATTTGATTGCACGGATCGCCAGCTGCTGACGATTCCATGTCGGCATATAAATAGAAACTAAAGGGCGTTGTGTGGTCATGATCTTCCCCTGATCCCTCACCCCGCCTCTCTCCCAAAGGGAGAGGGAGAATAGCTGCACCGGGCAGTTCCCTCTCCCCTCGGGAGAGGGTTAGGGTGAGGGGGATTGTTATTTGCTGTCAGACTTATATTCGTACTCGTAATACCCGTAATCCTGGTACCCGGTCGCACGGCGGAAGATGGAGTTCAGGATCACCCCTTTCACCTCAATGCCGTTCTGCTCGAAGCGGCTCAGGCTGGTTTCCACTTCCTTCAGGGTGTTCACCGCATAGCGCGCCACCATCAGCGTGGTTCCCGCCAGGCGACCGACCACGGCCGCATCGGTCACGGCCAGAATTGGTGGTGTATCGATCAGCACCAGGTCATAGTTTTTGCTCGCCCACTCCACCAGCTCGGCAAAGCGGTCGCTCATCAACAGTTCGGATGGGTTTGGCGGCACCTGACCACGTGGAATGAGGTCAAATTTCGGGATGCTGGTCGGTTTTGCGCTCTGGCTAATCTCACCCTTGCCAAGCAGGATTTCCGACAGACCGTTGACGTTATTGGTCCCCAGCAGCTCGTGGGTATAGCCCTTACGCATATCGCAGTCGATCAGCAGCACCCGTTTATTGGTCTGGCTGACCACCGCCGCCAGATTGGCACAGACAAAGGTCTTACCTATCGACGGGCTGACACCGGTTAACATCAGTACGTTGTTTTTGGCCTGCATCATGGCGAAGTGGAGACTGGTACGCAGGCTGCGCACCGCTTCAATTGCCAGGTCCGTCGGGTTACCCACTGCCAGCAGCTGGCTCTGTTTGTAACGCTTGACGCCTTTGACGCTTTTGACCCGGTCATGCGACTTCTGCCATTCGGAGAGCGGGATACTGGCGTAAACGTTGATACCATTCTCTTCCAGCACCTGCGGGCTTTCGATACCGCGGTTGAACAGCGAGCGCAGCAGCACACCAACAATGGAGAGCATCAGGCCGAGGATAATGCTGCCGAGGATAATCAGCGCTTTCTTCGGCTTCAGTACGCCAGGCTGGGTAATGGCCGGGTCAACAATACGCACGTCGCCGACGGTACTGGCTTCGGTAATCTTCAGCTCCTGCTGTTTGTTCAGCAGCTGCATATAGACCTGCTGGCCGGATTCCACGTCGCGGGTCAGACGCACAATTTCCTGCTGCGTTTTTGGCATCGCCGTGACGCGGTCATTAAGCTTCGCTTTCTCCTCTTCGAGGGTGCGACGTTTTTCCAGCAGCGTGCGATAGGCCGGGTGACGTTTGGTGTAGAGCTTAGAAATTTCCGCCTCTTTGAAGGTCAACTCATTAAGCTGCGCATCAATGTTGACCATCGAATCGAGCACCGATTTCGCTTCCAGCGGCAGATCGACGGAGTCTTTATCCTGACGAAACGCGTTCAGTTTGTTCTCTGCATCATCCAGACGTGCGCGTACTTCCGGGAGCTGTCTGGCGAGGAAGGCCAGGCTTTTCGCCGCTTCAGCCGACTTGCGTTCGACGTTCTGCTCAAGGTAGTTGCGGGTAATGCTGTTGAGAATTTCGCGGATTTGATCTTTATCTTCACCGGTAAAGGTCATGCTCAGGACACCCGTGTCCTTGCCATTTTCGGTGACCGTCAGGTTGTTTTGCAGATTGTTGATCATCCCCAGGGTGGAGAATTTGGTGACGGTAAACTCGCTGCCTTCCTGCGCCTGAATAGCGCTCACCTTCATGCTGACACCATCTTTTGTCAGCATCTGCCCCACTTCACCGCGCGCGCTGAAGCCTGCGTCGCTGGTCAGCTGATACTGCTTCGGCCCTAGCACGGTCAGGGTAAAGGTTTGATCCGCGCTCCCTTTCGGCAGCACAAAGTCGGTAACTTTTACCGTGTCGTTGCTGTGCCCGGTCAGGCGATCCCAGCCGGCACCAAATATCGGGAAGGTATTTTTGGTGACGGAGATATCAAGCCCCAGATCGTGAACCGTTTTACCCAGCACCAGACGCGACTGGATCAGCTGAATTTCGGCCTCGGAGGCAGGCGGTTTGTTCGCCAGGGCAGAGCCAATATCCTGCACCAGCGAGTTGCCGGTGTTCTGCTCAATCTGCACCAGCGCATCGGCGCTATAGATGGGTGTCGCAAACAGCGTATAGACGATCGCCGCGGCGGCAAACACGGCGGTGATCCCAAGTACCCACCACTTCGCCTCTATGACGGTGCCGACCAGGCGACCAATATCGATTTCATCACTGCCCGAAATCGGGGCGGCAGAAGGTTTTGTTTTTTCTGTCATTGTTATCCCTGCTGAGCTTTCAGTGCCTGCGCCCACTGACGGGCAGACTGGTCAAGTAAGGTATACACCGCCTCAAAGGCCTCACGGCTTTTGCGATAGGGATCGGGGATTTCGCGTTCGTTTTCCCAGTGACCAAACAGCATCACTTTGCCGCGCATCTCCGGTGCGATTTCGCATAGCGAGTGAATATGGCGTTTTTCCATCGTCAGGATCAGGTCATACTCCCGGCACATGCGGCCAGTGACCTGGCGGGCGCAGTGCCCGTCAAGAGAAAGGTTGTGATCGCGGGCCACGCTCGCGGCGCTTTCATCGGCACCTTTACCGACCAGCGCGCCCAGCCCTGCAGAATCGACGGTGAGCTCGGGCTGGTAGTGTTTCAGCAACCGCTCAGCCGTTGGGGAACGGCAAATGTTCCCCACGCATACCACCAGAATTTTATTAAACATCGCGGATTACCAGGTATGAATGTCGCGCGCCGTATCCGTCATGTAGCGAACGCCACTGATGGTTGGCAGCAACTGGTTGATCAGACGGTTCCAGCGGGCAACCGGTGCGGTGGTGACATACACCACGTCATAAGGCTGGAGGCGGAACTCCGTTGCCATTACCAGAGAAGTCGCATCGGACATATCCAGCTGGTAAATATTGGCAATCTTGCCTTTCGCACTGCCCTCGCCTTTCAGCGGACGGATCACGAAGATACCGGTGGCATTAGAGGTGGTGAGATCGATACCCTCTGCATTACCCAGTGCTTCGGTCAGGGTCATGCCGCTGAAGTCCATTTTGAGGGTGCTCTGTTTCTTCACTTCACCCATCACGAAGACTTTCAGATCGTCATTACGCGGTACATACAGAATGTCGCCCGGATAGAGCAGACGGTTCTGCGTCAGGTCGCCGTTTTGCATCAGCGCCTGCAGAGAAATGCGTTGTTCTTTGCCGTTATGGGTCAGAACGACGTTGCGCCAGTCGGCACCGTCGGTTAAGCCGCCCGCGGCGTTAATGGCGTCCAGCACGGTCAGCGGCACGTTGGTGATGGCCTGCTGGCCAGATTTGTTCACCTGTCCGGAGATATAGGCTTTTTGCGAACGGAATGCGGCGATATTAACGTCCACCTGCGGATCGGCGATGTACTGCGCTAAGCGGCCGGTAATATCACTACGGATTTCGGCAAGGGTTTTCCCGGCAACGTGTACTTTGCCGATATAGGGATAGAACATGGTGCCATCAGACTGCACCCAGTTACCGGTGTCGCTTGAGCTGCGGTATTGGCCCGCTGGCGTGGTCAATTCCGGATGGTCCCACACGGTAACGTTAATCACGTCACCCGGACCTACGCGGTACTGGTAGGAGGCAATTTCCTGGTCCAGAGACATATTCGGCTGCGCAACATTTGGACGTGGACGTAATTGTTCGACCAGACGTGGTGTCAGTGGATAAACATTCACCATTTTGTCGAGATCAAAATCAGCATCCTGTTGTTTGATCACATCCTTACCCATTGTTGACATATTGCTGCCGGGAAAGACTGTACAACCACTCATCAAGGTCACAGACACCAATAATGGCATCAATTTCATTTTGGATTTCATCATTGATTATTTATCACTTTGGCAGAGTAATTATCCTGTGCAATTAAATAAGCCGGGTCGATTTGGCTTTCAGCATGCAGTTGTTCAAATAGAAATATAACTGGCATCAGTCCTAAAAAAAGCTTATTCATCCATTGGCTATTGACAGAATAATCGAGGCTGATTCACACGCTTTCAGGCACGCTACCGCCCTTGGCTTTCAGTTACCAATCCACTGACTAAACAATGCGTTATGGATAGACACCCTCTTTGATAAGGCCTTCTGGAAATATATCAGCCGCTTGCGATACACGGCAGATAATGAATAACCATCACTGAAGGCCGGAACAATAATAGCAACAAGGAGATTTAACATTTGATGCTGGGAGAATTGTTGCAGCTAACCTAATAGCAGGCAAGGAGACAACTGTCCTAATAACGGTTTTTAAGATTAATATTAAGAGCAAAGTTTTGCGGTTTAAGGTTTTTCTTTGTTTTTTATACACACCTAACGTTGCCGACAATTAGAAGGGTGTAATTTTCGTTGTTCGCCTTATAATTAAAAAAAAAAACAACTACATAACCAACTGTGTCCTACAAGACTATCACAGGACACATAGAACCGATGTAGTGCACTAATGGCAGCAGCAAACAGGCAAACTCGGATAGGCTACAGGAACTAGAGTCTGAGAA
>NZ_LNII01000086.1:0-288 GCF_001463365.1 Enterobacter sp. 50793107
AATGGGCGGTGGATGGCCGCCGGTTGTCATAACTAAGCAACCTCTGTGAAGTTGCTGAGGTATGGCCGATAAAAAACCCGCCGGAGCGGGTCTATTTGATGCGTCTTACTAACTGCCCTTGGACATTCACCCCGTCACCCGGCTGCAGCCTCCATAGCTCAAATAGCTGAGATTCAGTCCACTGACGGAAGTCGATTAGTTCTCGTAGAGAAATACCCGTCTGGTGATTAATTTCGAATTCTGGCATAGCCTTACCCTCTGTCGTTACCCGCTGATGCGGGAGAAATG
>NZ_LNII01000087.1:0-8132 GCF_001463365.1 Enterobacter sp. 50793107
AATCGCGGGATCTGCCACTTCTTCACGTTGTTGAGGATTTTACCCAGAAACCGGTATGCAGCTTTGCTGTTACGACGGGAGGAGAGATAAAAATCGACAGTGCGGCCCCGGCTGTCGACGGCCCGGTACAGATACGCCCAGCGGCCATTGACCTTCACGTAGGTTTCATCCATGTGCCACGGGCAAAGATCGGAAGGGTTACGCCAGTACCAGCGCAGCCGTTTTTCCATTTCAGGCGCATAACGCTGAACCCAGCGGTAAATCGTGGAGTGATCGACATTCACTCCGCGTTCAGCCAGCATCTCCTGCAGCTCACGGTAACTGATGCCGTATTTGCAGTACCAGCGTACGGCCCACAGAATGATGTCACGCTGAAAATGCCGGCCTTTGAATGGGTTCATGTGCAGCTCCATCAGCAAAAGGGGATGATAAGTTTATCACCACCGACTATTTGCAACAGTGCCCGCTGCCCTACCTCTCACTAGTGAGGGGCGGCAGCGCATCAAGCGGTGAGCGCACTCCGGCACCGCCAACTTTCAGCACATGCGTGTAAATCATCGTCGTAGAGACGTCGGAATGGCCGAGCAGATCCTGCACGGTTCGAATGTCGTAACCGCTGCGGAGCAAGGCCGTCGCGAACGAGTGGCGGAGGGTGTGCGGTGTGGCGGGCTTCGTGATGCCTGCTTGTTCTACGGCACGTTTGAAGGCGCGCTGAAAGGTCTGGTCATACATGTGATGGCGACGCACGACACCGCTCCGTGGATCGGTCGAATGCGTGTGCTGCGCAAAAACCCAGAACCACGGCCAGGAATGCCCGGCGCGCGGATACTTCCGCTCAAGGGCGTCGGGAAGCGCAACGCCGCTGCGGCCCTCGGCCTGGTCCTTCAGCCACCATGCCCGTGCACGCGACAGCTGCTCGCGCAGGCTGGGTGCCAAGCTCTCGGGTAACATCAAGGCCCGATCCTTGGAGCCCTTGCCCTCCCGCACGATGATCGTGCCGTGATCGAAATCCAGATCCTTGACCCGCAGTTGCAAACCCTCACTGATCCGCATGCCCGTTCCATACAGAAGCTGGGCGAACAAACGATGCTCGCCTTCCAGAAAACCGAGGATGCGAACCACTTCATCCGGGGTCAGCACCACCGGCAAGCGCCGCGACGGCCGAGGTCTTCCGATCTCCTGAAGCCAGGGCAGATCCGTGCACAGCACCTTGCCGTAGAAGAACAGCAAGGCCGCCAATGCCTGACGATGCGTGGAGACCGAAACCTTGCGCTCGTTCGCCAGCCAGGACAGAAATGCCTCGACTTCGCTGCTGCCCAAGGTTGCCGGGTGACGCACACCGTGGAAACGGATGAAGGCACGAACCCAGTGGACATAAGCCTGTTCGGTTCGTAAACTGTAATGCAAGTAGCGTATGCGCTCACGCAACTGGTCCAGAACCTTGACCGAACGCAGCGGTGGTAACGGCGCAGTGGCGGTTTTCATGGCTTGTTATGACTGTTTTTTTGTACAGTCTATGCCTCGGGCATCCAAGCAGCAAGCGCGTTACGCCGTGGGTCGATGTTTGATGTTATGGAGCAGCAACGATGTTACGCAGCAGGGCAGTCGCCCTAAAACAAAGTTAACCCAGGATGAGAACCTTGAAAGTATCATTGATGGCTGCGAAAGCGAAAAACGGCGTGATTGGTTGCGGTCCAGACATACCCTGGTCCGCGAAAGGGGAGCAGCTACTTTTTAAAGCATTGACCTACAATCAGTGGCTTCTGGTGGGTCGCAAGACGTTTGAATCTATGGGCGCACTCCCCAATAGGAAATACGCGGTCGTTACCCGCTCAGGTTGGACATCAAATGATGACAATGTAGTTGTATTTCAGTCAATCGAAGAGGCCATGGACAGGCTAGCTGAATTCACCGGTCACGTTATAGTGTCTGGTGGCGGAGAAATTTACCGAGAAACATTACCCATGGCCTCTACGCTCCACTTATCGACGATCGACATCGAGCCAGAGGGGGATGTTTTCTTCCCGAGTATTCCAAATACCTTCGAAGTTGTTTTTGAGCAACACTTTACTTCAAACATTAACTATTGCTATCAAATTTGGAAAAAGGGTTAACAAAGCTATGCAATCGACGGCAAAAAGCTTCGTTCGCTTCGCGCACTACGCCTTTTCCGCGATTGATAGCGACGTTATGTGAATATTGAAATGAGCATTCCAAAGAAAGGAAGTAGAAAAATTATCGTGGGCGAAAATGAGTTTTTGTGGCTCATTAGGTCAAAACTCACATATTCGCAGGACTGTTTAGGTACAGAAATGACTGCGGTCGTTGAACCGGATGCCGGTCCTCACTGATGAAGAAGTGAACACCGTACGGGAATCGTGCCGGCAGCTTGGAGCTATCGGCCGGAACCTCAACCAGGTGGCCAGGGCCTTGAACATCGAGTTCAGGGAAAGTGACAAGCTCAAGCAAGAGGCCATCGAAAAACTGGCCGAACGGATCGACCAGCATTTGGACCATGTGTCTGAGCTGTTCGATAAGACCTGGAGCCGGTGGCACGATTGTCATTTTCAGAAGACGACTGCACCAGTTGATTGGGCGTAATGGCTGTTGTGCAGCCAGCTCCTGACAGTTCAATATCAGAAGTGATCTGCACCAATCTCGACTATGCTCAATACTCGTGTGGGCTCTGTTGCAAAAATCGTGAAGCTTGAGCATGCTTGGCGGAGATTGGACGGACGGAACGATGACGGATTTCAAGTGGCGCCATTTCCAGGGTGATGTGATCCTGTGGGCGGTGCGCTGGTATTGTCGCTATCCGATCAGCTATCGCGACCTTGAGGAAATGCTGGCGGAACGCGGCATTTCGGTCGACCATACGACGATCTATCGCTGGGTCCAGTGCTACGCCCCGGAGATGGAGAAGCGGCTGCGCTGGTTCTGGCGGCGTGGCTTTGATCCGAGCTGGCGCCTGGATGAAACCTACGTCAAGGTGCGGGGCAAGTGGACCTACCTGTACCGGGCAGTCGACAAGCGGGGCGACACGATCGATTTCTACCTGTCGCCGACCCGCAGCGCCAAGGCAGCGAAGCGGTTCCTGGGCAAGGCCCTGCGAGGCCTGAAGCACTGGGAAAAGCCTGCCACGCTCAATACCGACAAAGCGCCGAGCTATGGTGCAGCGATCACCGAATTGAAGCGCGAAGGAAAGCTGGACCGGGAGACGGCCCACCGGCAGGTGAAGTATCTCAATAACGTGATCGAGGCCGATCACGGAAAGCTCAAGATACTGATCAAGCCGGTGCGCGGTTTCAAATCGATCCCCACGGCCTATGCCACGATCAAGGGATTCGAAGTCATGCGAGCCCTGCGCAAAGGACAGGCTCGCCCCTGGTGCCTGCAGCCCGGCATCAGGGGCGAGGTGCGCCTTGTGGAGAGAGCTTTTGGCATTGGGCCCTCGGCGCTGACGGAGGCCATGGGCATGCTCAACCACCATTTCGCAGCAGCCGCCTGATCGGCGCAGAGCGACAGCCTACCTCTGACTGCCGCCAATCTTTGCAACAGAGCCTCCGTCGCCATGCTCACCTCGCTTTGGTGCACACGAGTATTGAGCATAGTCGAGATTGGTGCAGATCACTTCTGATATTGAACTGTCAGGAGCTGGCTGCACAACAGCCATTACGCCCAATCAACTGGTGCAGTCGTCTTCTGAAAATGACACTGTTTGTATATAATCATGAAAAAATGGTGAGTAGAGTTTCAGGGTAACAGGGGATGCTTATGTCGGTTTTCCACAACTGGCTACTTGAGATCGCATGTGAGAATTACTTCGTCTACATCAAACGCCTTTCCGCCAACGATACCGGCGCAACAGGTGGTCACCAGGTAGGGCTTTATATCCCTTCAGGTATCGTTGAAAAACTCTTTCCGTCTATCAACCATACCCGTGAACTGAACCCTTCGGTTTTTCTCACCGCACATGTGTCATCGCATGATTGCCCTGACAGCGAAGCCAGGGCAATTTATTATAACAGCCGTCATTTTGGTAAAACCCGGAATGAAAAAAGGATTACCCGCTGGGGTAGAGGCAGCCCACTTCAGGATCCTGAAAATACAGGGGCTCTGACGCTCCTGGCTTTCAAGCTTGATGAGCAAGGGGGGGACTGTAAGGAAGTAAATATTTGGGTATGCGCCAGCACTGATGAAGAGGACGTCATTGAGACCGCTATTGGTGAAGTTATACCCGGAGCGCTTATATCCGGCCCCGCAGGACAGATTCTAGGCGGACTATCTCTACAGCAAGCGCCAGTAAATCATAAATATATTCTACCTGAAGACTGGCACCTGCGCTTTCCGTCGGGAAGTGAAATTATTCAGTATGCAGCCAGCCATTATGTGAAAAATTCCCTTGATCCGGATGAGCAACTTCTTGACCGCCGGCGCGTGGAGTACGACATATTTCTATTGGTTGAGGAACTGCATGTTCTGGATATCATCCGGAAAGGATTTGGCTCTGTGGATGAATTTATTGCGCTGGCCAATTCTGTCAGCAATCGCCGTAAATCCAGAGCCGGGAAGTCGCTGGAACTGCACCTGGAGCATCTATTCATTGAGCACGGCCTGCGACACTTTGCGACGCAGGCCATCACAGAAGGTAATAAAAAACCCGATTTCCTTTTCCCTTCCGCAGGGGCTTACCACGATACTGAGTTTCCCGTAGAAAATCTGCGCATGCTGGCAGTCAAGACTACCTGTAAGGATCGCTGGCGTCAGATACTGAATGAGGCCGATAAAATTCATCAGGTGCATCTGTTTACACTCCAGGAGGGAGTTTCTCTGGCTCAATATCGGGAGATGCGGGAGTCGGGTGTCAGATTGGTCGTGCCATCATCTCTGCACAAAAAATACCCGGAGGCGGTGAGAGCTGAGCTAATGACGCTAGGTGCGTTTATTGCTGAGCTGACAGGGCTTTACGCAGATATTCCATAGATTATCTCCCGGCATAAATACCGGGAGGAGCGATCAGATTCGTTCAACCTTGCACGAATCGGCATTAACCGCTTTCAGGATATAAGGTTCAAGCAGTTTGGCTACGGCTTCAAACACGGGCACCACTACGGAGTTACCGAACTGCCTGTACGACTGAGTGTCTGACACAGGAATGCGAAAAGGCCTGCCATCTACTTTTTCAAAACCCATAAGGCGCGCGCACTCTCGCGGAGTCAGCCTGCGGGGCCGATGCGCCTGATTTTCTTCGTTCGCGAAGTCTGTTTCACCTGTGGCCATATCCCAGCCACGGTCTATCAGAATTTCAGACCCGTCTTTGTGATAGCGAGCAGAAAGCGTACGGGCAATGCTTTCTTTATTTTCAGGATTAACGAGGCCAAAACCGAATCCGTTACCCTTAGCTGCGTGCTTTTTGGCGTAGTTATAGAGATACTCCCAGAGTTTCGGCGTCAGTATATATTTGCTGTCAACCACGGGTTCCAGCAGTTCGCCAAATGACGGACGCTGTTCCGGATAAAAACGACTAATATCGCGCAGGGTAAAGCCCTGGTGAATGTTCAGATCACGGCGGAAACCGACCAAAACGATACGTTCTCGGTGCTGAGGTAAAAAGTGCTTTCCGTCGATAACTTTAGGATCGTTTTTGCCCATCTCAGCTGCATCCGCAACTTCATAGCCCAGTTCGTCGAGGGTATCCATGATGACTTTAAAGGTTTTACCCTTGTCATGGCTCTTCAGGTTTTTAACGTTTTCAAGAACAAAGATGGCAGGTTTTTTTGCGCGGATAATACGCGCCACATCGAAGAAAAGCGTTCCCTGAGCCTCACATTCGAAACCATGCGCGCGCCCGAGCGAGTTTTTCTTGCTTACGCCCGCAAGGCTAAACGGTTGACAGGGGAAACCTGCTAGAAGTACATCATGATCCGGCACATGCTCATTAATGTAAGCATAGGCATCGTTTTCAGGTACTTCAGGTTTATCACTGAGCGTGACTTCACGAATATCGAGATTGAAAGTGTGTTCCTGAGCATCGTTAAACCAGTTAGCTTTATATGTGCGCACAGCCTCTTTATTCCATTCACTGGTAAAAACGCACTGGCCACCGATGGTTTCGAAGCCCTTCCGTATACCTCCAATCCCAGCAAACAGGTCAATAAACCGGAAGGCATAGTCAGGGTGATGTGCAGGCGCTTCCGGAAGCATTTTTCGTAGAAGTTCCTCTTCGGCTAACGTCAGCGTCTTAGGTGAGCACTTACCATTAATCCAGCGATTAAGAGTCTCGCGACTCCACTCATTTTTACCAACTTTTCTAAGCAGTTCAGCCACGTACTTCTGGTCATAGATTTCCAGCACCTGCCCGAGCAGCTTTTTATCATTTTCCTGTCGCAGTTGTTCTTCCGCTTCTGCTTTCTCAAGCAGATCCTGCGCCAGTAATTCAAATTCAGACATATTGCCTCCATTGGGTCTTATGGGTGAAACTGTATCACTCATTTGACCCAGATTGAATGTTTTTATCTGGATATTTAAACAGGTTTATTGTTAGGTAACGCACGTTGGCCACGCTGGAGCGTCTTCTGGGCCTGCTGTCGGCCTTTGAGGTCGTGGTATGGATGACGGATGGCTGGCCGCTGTATGAACCCCGCCTGAAGGGAAAGCTGCACGTTATCAGCAAGCGTTACACTCAGCGCATTGAGCGACATAACCTGAATCTGAGACAACATCTGGCAAGGCTGGGACGGAAGTCACTGTCGTTCTCAAAATCGGTGGAGCTGCATGACAAGGTCATCGGGCATTATCTGAACATAAAACACTATCAGTAAGTTGGAGTCATTACCGGTTCTCTTTGTCTTTTAGTGATTCTATAAACCTCATTACGTCTGAATATAAAAATCTATTATTTGATTTATGTGGCTCATGAGGTTGTGGGATGGTCTTGTTTTTGAATGTGCCAGTTTTCTTAATGGCAAAGATTAACTCACCTTCTGTTATTCCTAACATTTCAGCAAATGTTTTTGCTTCTATAGTTACTGACTTCATTTAATTAACTCTCATGGTATCGATTTTCTTTACCGGCATCTTTAACAATGGTGCTCGTTTCTAGTGTTGCTGCGGTACGCTTCATCATCGTCTGCGGGGCGGTTGCGATAGTGAAGGAGCTGCCGGGCGTGAGCAAATCTATCAGGCGCTGGCCGCTGATAATCTCCATCCGTTCACTGGCAATACTGACAGATTTTGAACCTGCGCCGGTTTTCCCGGTATGGCAAAACAGACCGCGACAGTTATGACGTTTAAGCAACTTCTCGAACTCCTGTACGTGCTGTAAAGCAATATGGCCGCGATAGCGTTTAGCCTGAATAAGATAGCGATATTTTCCTATTATTACCTGGCCGTCAATGCCTCCATCGCCGGTATAGCGTTTGTTTCTGATGGTTCTGAAGCCATGCGCTTCAAATCCTTCCAGCAACAGTTCTTCAAACACAAAAGGATCAATTTTCCTCAGGTAGTTAATTTTTTGTGGGAAGCCCGGCAACGTCTTTATGCGCTCCAGCACCCGCCGCGCACTTTGCTGCTTCCTTTTGTGTCGCCTGTGCCGTACTGAACGCCGGAAGAATACAACGGCAAGCAGTGCGATGGCGCTGCAAGCCCATAGAATAAGGTTTTCTGTAGGGCACTGTTGCA
Organism: Enterobacter sp. 50793107; assembly: GCF_001463365.1. Taxonomy (NCBI): domain Bacteria; kingdom Pseudomonadati; phylum Pseudomonadota; class Gammaproteobacteria; order Enterobacterales; family Enterobacteriaceae; genus Enterobacter; species Enterobacter sp. 50793107. The sequence goes on from NZ_LNII01000087.1 coordinate 7,681, forward strand.
AATAGTCGGTGGTGATAAACTTATCATCCCCTTTTGCTGATGGAGCTGCACATGAACCCATTCAAAGGCCGGCATTTTCAGCGTGACATCATTCTGTGGGCCGTACGCTGGTACTGCAAATACGGCATCAGTTACCGTGAGCTGCAGGAGATGCTGGCTGAACGCGGAGTGAATGTCGATCACTCCACGATTTACCGCTGGGTTCAGCGTTATGCGCCTGAAATGGAAAAACGGCTGCGCTGGTACTGGCGTAACCCTTCCGATCTTTGCCCGTGGCACATGGATGAAACCTACGTGAAGGTCAATGGCCGCTGGGCGTATCTGTACCGGGCCGTCGACAGCCGGGGCCGCACTGTCGATTTTTATCTCTCCTCCCGTCGTAACAGCAAAGCTGCATACCGGTTTCTGGGTAAAATCCTCAACAACGTGAAGAAGTGGCAGATCCCGCGATT
>NZ_LNII01000088.1:0-6548 GCF_001463365.1 Enterobacter sp. 50793107
GCCCGCACTCCACGCTGAATTATCAGACACCGTCTGAATTTGCAGCGGGCTGGAGAAAGGGTCATTCTGAGAATGAAGATTCCGACGTTACTAACTGAGTGTTGTATCTAATCGTGGGGGCAGGTCAATATGGCTAAAGCTCACTTACACTTGTAACTCGTGCAAGTTCACTAAGCCTCAATCCAAGACCACTAACTACTATCTTGATAACTAACGTTATCCCTCAGTAGTTGTGCTATTGGTTTCGGGAGTAAGTGCCAGAGGGCGACAGTAATGCAAACATAGCGCCTCTGACGCGCTGTAAGCGGTTTTGAGAGGGCAGGGAATAGATGACTACTGATGTAACAAAAGCTCTCAGAACGCGATATAGGATGTTTAAGCGGTGTCTCTGATATTAATCATGAGCGTTGACTTCAAGCGGCGATGTGTGATATTGTATATGATGGGATAAAATATTAAAAACAGCTTGACAAAAGCCGCCTTATAGTGTAATATGAGTTATATAGGGTAAAGAAAACATTCCCACCTACAATCCAAATCACAATGCACTTCGAAACCGTCAGGTTTGCGAGGTGTTTTATTTTATATTTGAAAAGGACATTAATGAAATACTTCGATATTGATACTACTGTGCTATCTCTCATTAAAGGGGAAGTGACACGCCACCAGATTAAATCACTACGTAACTCTAATCGTAAGCAGGGCTATTCAGAACGCGCCGAGTTTTTCACGGAAGTGCTACGCCGCTTCGATTTAATCAGAAGCGCAACAAAAGAAACTAACGAATAAAGAATAAGGAGAAAATCACATGAGCGACATTAAAAACGCGAAGAAACAACCACGCACTTGCCTACACATTCCTGATGAAACTTTCCAAGCCTTATTTAAAGAGGCAAGAAGCAGGAGAATGACTGTTACAGACTATATCCTTGACGTTCTCAATAAAGAGGCAACCAATCTTAACAAGGGCAAGTGATCCCATTATCACCATAGTAGCGCCGTGAGCGCGATTACATAGAAGGATATTTAATGACAAAACAGATTACGCCATTTCTGATGGTAGATTATGAACTACTTGAAATCACAACCGTAGAAGTTAACGGCGAAACAAAAGAAGTAAAACTCCACCACAAGATTGTATATTCCTACCTCAAGAGCCTATCCGGTACGTTCAAACAGGTGACACCTTCTTTAACTGGTATAGGTAAGCGATTGGGACTCGGTACAGATCAAACTGTGCGCCGTCATATTAAAGACCTTGTTTCTTTTGGATGGCTACATGTGAAAGAGCGTCCAGGGTGTACAAGTATCTTCACCGTTCTACCGTATGCACCAGAAACGAAGCCAGAAGCCTCAGAAGAAGTGCCACTGCCGACAATGACCAAAGTTATAGAGGAAGCTATTATCATGCCTGAGAGCGTCCCTGAAAGCGTTACAGCGGATAAAGCGTCGCCTCGCATCCGTACTTCTGAAGCAGTGAAATACCTGTTTGAAAATCTGAAACAACGACGAGAGGACGAGAGCTTTTATTCTTGGTCATCAAGAGTGCTTCAACGAATCGGAATAGATCATTCAATGGGAATAGAACAACTGTTTCAGGAAACTCACCCGTATGAATACAACCAGATTGAACAATCAACGATACCATTTTAACTAGGAGACACATTGAACAAGCTGTACCTACTGAACGAATCTACACATCATTACATCGAATGTAACACCATTTGCCAACGTCTTTATCAACACCTTGCATCTCTAATACGTGAACACGGAAAGATCCGTTCCACTGTGAAACATATTGCTGATGGTGTAGGAATAAGTGAGAGCGGGGCACGATATTGGTTATTAATAATGAAGGATGCAGCGGTTATTACAATGGAACGCCACGGCAAGTATTACGACATTACCGTTAATGATGCAGTAAGTTTCATCACTACCAACAACTGATAAGCAACACTAACACAAAATCGGGAGACTTTATGGTTAACATTATCTACTGGTTCATTCTATGTATATTGGATATTAACAAGTAAATGGAAGTTTCCCCTCTACGAGGATAAATGAGTACAAGACAAAGAAACAACTTAGTGCGTATTGAGAAAGCAGTACGCGCCAGCAAACGTAAATACAGCCGTCAGTTGAAAGAACATGCAACTGAATCTATCCCTGGGGAGTGGATCACCGAAATAATAGAATACCCTGCAAGGGTGCCAACCGGATCAGAGTTTGAACTATTGCAGGATGTTTTAGCCTCTTCGGATAACGTCTTCTATAAACCACGCCGCCGCCGTGAATACCGTGTTGATTCATCGAACCTTAAGAAGTGGCAGTTATACGCAGAAAACTATATTGACTGGCGGGAATATATCCGCACTAACGGCTTATCCCACCATACACAAGACTTTGACTTTCTATTTGACGACAAGGAAAACAACAACAATGAATAATAAAACTATGAACACAGTAAGCACTTTGCTCGATTCTTTCCATAACACTTGGCATCTACCTATTCTTGAACTGGTTAATCATGCATGGCGTGACAGAACGCCAGAGGCGCTTTTAAGCGCGGCTAAACAGGCGGAGCAGGGGATTGATGCGCTGATGTATCTCCAAGAGGTTGTAGAGCGTCTGGTGAAGCGTGGAAACAGCACTTTCACACCAGAAGAAGCCTGGCGTGTAGCTAATGACCTTGAAGAGCTGGCTTGCAGCCTCCAGTGGATCACCGCTGAACTGGGAGAGCTTAGCCTCGACATTGCCAAGGTTTATGGCATGATTCATTATGAATAAATATTCACTAATGGCGCATAAAGTGCTTGACATGTGCATAACTTTTATGTTACTATGAAGTATAGGGTAAGTATTCGAATCACTTCTCCCTCGTTTGAAAATACGACTTGTAAACACTATCCCATAGTGTGCACTCCGAGAGCATCATTCCCATAAATGGTGCTTTCTTCTTTATTTGCTCTTTAGAGCTTCGCCTGAAAACTTCTGGTTGTTTTCTTCTTTGTTTAGTTCCGAAGGAATGCGCGGGATGTAATGTCTCGTTGTGTTGGCATTACATGCAATCACCCGCGCATCTCCATTTAATATGGAATAGACGTTTTCAGAGGGAGCTTTTTAAGCTTCCAGCTATCTATTAGAACATAGGTAGTGTCAGACTGAACATATTTAAAGAGATTCTTTGGATGGTTTAGCTGGTATTCTATTAATGCACCCACGTTCGTGGGTGCATTAATAGATAATGTAATGAATATCTGTTACGGCCAGCGTGAAGGGCTTCACGTGTAGCAGATGCAAAGTACCCCCGATCTTTTTAAATCTCCTAAGATAATAAAACGGGGGTTCTTTTATTAGAGAGTATTCTTAACTTCATTTTTACTGCTAATCGAATGATATTAAAAATGCTTTCTAACAAGGGCATACTCTCCAGGGGCTTAATCGCCCCTTTATTTTACAATGAGTGTAACACTTTCGTTATAACTCAGATAGAAAAAAGGAACAATAATATGTTTCTAAACTATGATCGTGTAATCAAGCATAAAGGCGATTCTATTACTTTGTCTGTTTCTCTCATGAAAAAAGCTGCTGATATTTTCGGTGTGAGTATTGAAGAGATTCAAAAACTAACAGAGCAATGGTGGCCTGTGTCCCAGATTACTAAATCAAACTCCTCTAAAGATGACATTCAAAATGTAAGGTCATCGAAAGGGTTACAAGAACGATTAAAACTATTAAAAGGAAAATAACCAATGCATTACGGAACATTTACACCGTATAACGGTAATAATAGTCACGCTCGATATAAAGTTGTGGCTTATCATTCAGATGCACTCTTACAAGATAAGCGTGTAGACGTAACAACAGCAATCCCTGCCGATTTGATTGTCGGTGACCTCGTTACCACTGGCGGTATTAAAGCATCAAATATTGCTGATATTGCTTATGTCGTTGTAGAACCAGCACAAGCAGGTGCTAAATCAATCGTAGTGGCAGATCCTCATCATGTTATTCTTTCCCGCGCTGGCGTGGAGTTTGGAAATATGGATGAATCTATGGCTGTCATGGCTCTTGCTGATAAAGGCTTCACCTTCTCCGATTATGCAGAAGTAGCACTACGCACCACTTAATAACAAGGAATAAAAATAATAATGTCTTATTCAGATTTATTTTCTGGCAACATGTATGACTTTGCCAGCCCGTGGACATTCTCTACTCAGCTAAATCGCATTATTCAGAACTTAGGCATTTTCCGTGAAGAGTACCATGATGTTAATAGCATTGCCCTGGAAAAAATAACAGATGTTAAGAATCTTGTTGCTCCTGAAAAAATGCCACATGCGCAATCTGACTGGAATAGTGCAGAGCGTCCTGAATACACCTCAGCCCTTTACCAGCTTAAATATACTAACTCTCTGAATACCGTTTCAAGTCGTGATCTTGAACAATATAAAGCTCGTGGAACGGTTGACACTGCTGACCAAATCACCCTGGCTATCTCTGATTTCTCAGATGCACAATACGCGCAGGTCAGTAATACAGTTGAAGCTGACCTTGTTGAAGCTCTATTAGGGCTGCGCGTGCAATCACAGTTTGCAGGTCAAGGTGATTTAGATTTCCTTGCAGGTGGTGCGCGTAGTGAGTATGCAATGGACATCAGCGCAGGTGCTAACGTGTTCCAGCAACTAAGCGAGATCGGGCGCATTCAGAATGTGAAACTTGGTTCAGGGTTGGCACAGGCTAAACAGGGCGTAGTGATCCTGGCCTCCGGTAAAGCTGCCGTAGCGCTACGCTATCACCCATCCGTTAAAGATTTCATGATGTATACGCTGCCGCTTGAGCAAGGCGATAACTTCTACACTCGCACTAAAGGGGCAAACCCTGCTTTCGAAACTTGGACGCTAAACGGCGTAACGGTGATCGATGTGACGGGCTACTCTCTGATCACTGACAAAATCGGGGTTGATGGCTTCGTTAGTATTCCGGTAATGGCTCCTGAATCTAACGCCTATGTACTTCATTCTGGTGTTGGTGTACGCCATGCAACACAGGGTAAAGAAGCCGCTCTAATGCATCAGTATGTCACTGTAGACCAGCGCTGGGGTTACCCCTCTGTAGCGACAGAGTGTCGTTATCTCCCAATCGTGGCGATTCCACAAGCGATCATCTTTGGTACTGTCTCAGAATAATGAGCAATAGACGTTAGCTCTTCACGTCTGGAAATAACAGAAGAGCTTTAATCAGGGGCGTAGGGAACTGGAACACGCAAAGCAAATGCGCCAGCCCTTGCCCCTTTTTTATTTCCAAAAAAGAGAACAGATAATATGCAGTTAATACTCAAGAGTGCAAAGGGCGTTCATATTGATATTCAAGGTGATAGTGCATCCGATTTACTAAAAGTAAGTCAACTATGTGCGCTATTAGATATTTCATATACAGGTGTTAGGCAACGTATTTTCAGAGGAGATACGATTGAGCAAGCTATTCACTATTTCTTAGACAAACAAGGCGGTGAGTAATGCTTGATCTGAATGTTAGCACCCTGAAAAATACGGTCACCTTCGTTGTGGACAAGCAAAGTATTGCAGAGGCGAAGAAAGCCGCTGATGATCTTCAACGCCATTTTAAGAAGCTGGAGAATCCGAAAATTCGGTTTCAGACTCAGAAGCAGCGCAGACAGAAAGCCCGTCAACAAGCCGATGATGCACGTTTTAATGATAAACCCCGTGATACGAAGGAAATGAAAGCCCAGCGAGCAGCAGAGAAGCAGAAAGCGAGAGATGAAAGGGCCAACCTGAGAGCGCAGCAGCAGATTCAGAAACGCCAGGAAACCGCTGAGCTTAAACTTCGTCATGCAGGGCTGCAAATCTCTGGGATTAAAGGTAAATACGGGCTTGATGCTAAGCAACAATACGAGGCCTTGCATTTCATCCAGAAGCAAATAGAAGCTTTTGCTCAAGGTAACATCACAAGCCAGCGGATGAACGCCTCTATTCGTGAGCGTGTAACCCTATTACGCAGAGAAGCCGCACAACAAGCGAAGGTGACACAGGCACAGCGTACACAGTATGCAGCGACAGCGGAGAAGCTCAAATCTCCTAAAGCAACCCATTCTCCAATGATGGGTGGCATTTTAGGGAGTGCAGTATTAGCCGCTGGTTCGATGGGGGTTGGTCAACGCATTATTGATAAAGGTAATGAAAACCTCGAACTGGTGAGAATGAGTGAACGTGTTAGAACCAATCCGAATGTAATCAAAGCTATGGTGGCATGGGGGCAACAAAACGGTGTTGACTCTGCTAACGTGGATAAAGCCACAGACAATATGAAGGATGTGCGTGAACGTTTAGCTAATACTGTTACAAACGCATCTTTAGATCCTAAAAGTGGTAAATGGAGAGGTGGTGATGGTGGTGTTAACTGAATCGCCACGCGTTTAACAGACACCTCAGAGTCATTTAAGATGACTTAAAGAGAGGTGCCCATGAGCGGTAAGCGTTATCCTGAAGAGTTTAAAACTGAAGCAGTCAAACAGGTTGTTGATCGCG
>NZ_LNII01000089.1:0-97717 GCF_001463365.1 Enterobacter sp. 50793107
GGTAAAGACGCGGAGAAAAATTTCTGGCAGACTGTCTGTAAAGGCACGATGAGGTCTCTTCTGATTTGTTAGCGCAACCAGTAGATCACACTTCATCGTGCTTTTCATTTTTCTGGGGAACCCTCAGCCCCGTGGGAGAGGGCCAGGGTGAGGGCATCAGGCCGCACAATTCTGTACAAAAACAAAAAAGCCCGCAGAGCGGGCTTGTTTGTTTTAAGTGGCTGGGGTGCAGGGATTCGAACCCCGGAATGCTGGTATCAGAAACCAGAGCCTTACCGCTTGGCGACACCCCAATTGCGTTAAACGTACTGCTTAACGACTTTTAAATTGGCTGGGGTACGAGGATTCGAACCTCGGAATGCCGGAATCAGAATCCGGTGCCTTACCGCTTGGCGATACCCCAACAATTTTTTATTACCGAAACAGATCGATAATCTTAATATGGTGGCTACGACGGGATTCGAACCTGTGACCCCATCATTATGAGTGATGTGCTCTAACCAACTGAGCTACGTAGCCAGTACTGCGTTCTTCGATGGCTGGGGTACCTGGATTCGAACCAGGGAATGCCGGTATCAAAAACCGGTGCCTTACCGCTTGGCGATACCCCAATACCGCGGAGAACCGCATGATCGAAGAAATATGGCTGGGGTACCTGGATTCGAACCAGGGAATGCCGGTATCAAAAACCGGTGCCTTACCGCTTGGCGATACCCCATCCGTGCAACGCTTACCTGGGAATGGTGCGGGAGGCGAGACTTGAACTCGCACACCTTGCGGCGCCAGAACCTAAATCTGGTGCGTCTACCAATTTCGCCACTCCCGCAAAAAAGATGGTGGCTACGACGGGATTCGAACCTGTGACCCCATCATTATGAGTGATGTGCTCTAACCAACTGAGCTACGTAGCCATCTTTTTTTCGCGTTACCTTATCGGCGTTGCGGGGCGCATTATGCGTATAGACCCTTGCAGCGTCAACACCTTTTTCAACGAAAATGGCCGGAATGTGACTGTTTGGTTAGGTTGCGAACAGCGTGACCGAATATTCGGCAATTATTGGTTATTAATCGATTTTAGACGGTGAAATGTAAGGCAAATAAAAACAGGCCCCGCAGGGCCTGATGTTCAAATACGTGTTTATTTATAGGCAGACTGGTGAACGCCTACCGCACGTCCTGATGGATCGTTCATAGCTTTGAAAGATTCATCCCATTCAATGGCTTTCGCTGAAGAGCAGGCCACTGATGGACCGCCTGGCACACACTCAGCAGCACTCGGTACCGGGAACAGCTCTTCGAAGATCTCACGGTACAGATACGCTTCTTTAGAGCCTGGCGTGTTGTACGGGAAGCGGAAGCTTGCTGTTTCCAGTTGTTGGTCTGAAACCTGTTTCGCGGCCACCTCTTTCAGGGTGTCGATCCAGCTGTAGCCAACGCCATCCGAGAACTGCTCTTTCTGACGCCACGCCACGCTCGCCGGCAGGTAGGATTCAAAACATTCACGCAGGATATGTTTTTCCATTTTACCGTTGCCGCACATTTTGTCCTGCGGGTTAATGCGCATGGCCACGTCGAGGAATTTTTTATCCAGGAACGGAACGCGCGCTTCAACACCCCATGCGGACATCGCTTTGTTAGCACGTGCGCAGTCAAACATGTGCAGCGCCTGCAGTTTACGTACGGTCTCTTCATGCAGCTCTTTCGCGTTCGGCGCTTTATGGAAGTACAGGTAACCGCCAAACACTTCATCAGAGCCTTCGCCTGACAACACCATCTTGATGCCCATTGCTTTAATCTTACGGGACATCAGGTACATAGGGGTGGAAGCGCGAATAGTCGTCACATCATAGGTTTCAATGTGATAGATCACGTCGCGGATCGCATCCAGACCTTCCTGCACGGTGAAATGAATTTCATGGTGCACGGTGCCGAGGTGGTTCGCCACGTCCTGCGCGGCTTTCAGATCCGGTGCACCTTCCAGCCCGACGGCAAAGGAGTGCAGCTGCGGCCACCAGGCTTCTGAACGCTCCTGATCTTCCACACGACGCGCCGCAAATTTTTTAGTAATGGCTGAAATAACGGAGGAGTCCAGTCCGCCGGAGAGCAGCACACCGTAAGGCACGTCTGACATCAGGTGGCTTTTAACGGAATCTTCCAGCGCCTGACGCAGCTCGGCTTTGTCAGTCACGTTGTCTTTTACCGCGTCATAGTCAAACCAGTCGCGCTGGTAGTACTGACGGATTTCGCCATCTTTGCTCCACAGGTAACTACCTGCCGGGAACTCTTTAATGGTGCGGCATACCGGCACCAGCGCTTTCATTTCAGACGCAACATAGAAGTTGCCGTGTTCATCATGGCCCATATACAGCGGAATGATACCAATGTGGTCGCGGCCGATCAGATAAGCGTCTTTTTCGCTGTCGTACAGGGCGAATGCAAACATACCCTGCAGGTCGTCCAGGAACTCAGGGCCTTTCTCCTGATACAGCGCCAGAATGACTTCACAGTCAGAGCCGGTCTGGAAGGCGTAACGATCGCCATATTCGGCACGCAGCGCCTGATGGTTATAAATTTCACCGTTTACAGCCAGCGCGTGTGTTTTTTTCTCGTTATACAGCGGCTGTGCACCGGCGTTGACGTCTACAATCGACAGACGTTCGTGAGCCAGAATTGCTTTGTCACTGGCGTAAATACCGGACCAGTCCGGGCCGCGATGGCGCATCAGGCGGGACAGCTCGAGTGCTTTTTTACGCAGTTCGCCCGCGTCAGTTTTAATATCCAGTACGCCAAAAATTGAACACATAACCTTCTCCGTTAACCCTGTTGCTTTGTAATGTTGCTTGCTTATGAAAATGCCGCAAAGGAGAAGAGCGCGCAAGGGTTTTACCGGGTTAAACGAAAATAGTGCAATGGTGATTGCGGAATGTTGAAAAAAGAGTATGTCATGAACAGTTTTATTGATGATTATTCAATGAATTGGCGTTTTTGTTAGATGTGATTTTATTGGACGGGGCTATAAATGAAAAACCACGCCCTGAGGCGTGGTTGGGAATCAGATAATGTCAATCTCGTCGACGGAGGGGTAGATCCAGCTCGGCCGGAACGGCATCGAATCAATGTCATCAAGTTGAGAGACACCGGAGAGCACCAGAATGGTCTCCAGACCCGCCTGGAAACCGGCCAGAATATCGGTGCGCAGGTTATCACCGACAATCACCGTCTCTTCAGAGTGGGCCTGCATCGTGTTCAGCGCGGCACGAATGATCCACGGGCTCGGTTTACCGACCACAAACGGCTTACGACCGGAGATTTTTTCGATACCGGCGCACAGTGCGCCGCAGGCCGGATAGAAACCACGGCCGTGCGTATCCGGGTTGGTGGCGATAAAGCGCGCGCCGCTGGCGACAAAGTAGGCGGCCTTATGCATCATCTCCCAGTTAAACGAGCGCGTTTCGCCGACGATCACAAAGTCCGGGTTCACATCGGTAATGGTAAAGCCTGCTTTATATAGCTCGTGGATCAGCGCACCTTCACCGACCACGTAGGCTTTTTTCCCTTCCTGACGCTTCAAAAAATCTGCCGTCGCCATTGCGGAGGTATAAAACACGCTGTCCGGTACGTTGATGCCCGCAGTGGCAAAACGGTTCGCCAGATCCTGACCGGTTTGGGAAGGGTAGTTCGTGAGAAGAACCAGCGGCATTCCTTTGTCGATGATGCGGTGTAGAAACTCCGCAGCACCTGGCACGGCGACGTTGTCGTGCATCAGCACGCCGTCAATATCACAAATTACATTCTTAATGGTCATGAACAATCCGACATCAAAAAAAAAGGCGTTACTATAAGTCCCGATTAGCTTTCCAGCAAATGCTGCAACAGGATCCCGTTGAGCATGGCGCGTTTGACCAGCGCAAACGCGCCAATCGCAGAGCGGTGATCCAGCGTCGAACGCACGACCGGTAAATTCTGACGAAACGCTTTCAACGCCTGGGTGTTAATGCAGCCTTCAATCGCGGGCAGTAACACTTTTTCCGCCTCGACGATTTCACCTGCAATCACCACTTTTTGTGGATTAAAAAGGTTGATGGCAATGGCAATGGTTTTGCCGAGGTGGCGCCCGACCTGTTCGATCACTTCGCAGGCCAGTGCATCGCCTTTATTGGCGGCTTTGCAGATGGCGCCGATTTTACAATCATCCAGCGTCACGCGGCTCTGGTAGCCTTGTTCCAGCAGATGACGGACGCGATGCTCAATGGCCGCGTTGGCGGCAACCGTTTCAAGACAGCCAAAATTACCGCAGTGGCAGCGCTCGCCAAGCGGTTCCACCTGGATATGACCAATCTCGCCCACATTGCCGTTACGGCCAATAAAGATACGTCCGTTGGAGATAATGCCCGCCCCGGTACCGCGGTGCACACGCACCAGAATAGAGTCTTCACAGTCCTGACTCGCACCAAAGTAGTGCTCGGCCAGCGCCAGCGAGCGGATGTCGTGACCCACAAAGCAGGTCACCTTAAAGCGCTTTTCCAGCGCCTCCACCAGCGCCCAGTTCTCGACCGGGATATGTGGCATATAACGAATGACACCGCTTTCCGGATCAACCAGCCCGGGCAGGATCACCGAAATGGCGATGAGCTCGCGGATCTTGCGCTGACAGCTTTCGATAAAGTGCGCGATGGTATTGAGCAGCGCGTGCTCCAGTGTCTCCTGGGTGCGCTCCGGAAGAGGGTAGTGCTCTTCGGCAATGGCTTTACTGCTCAGATCGTAAAGCGTCAGGGTGGTGTCATGGCGACCAAGACGAACGCCAATGGCCTGAAAATTGCGGGTTTCGGTGATGATGGAAATTGCGCGGCGGCCCCCGGTGGAGGCCTGCTGATCGACTTCTTTGATCAGGCCGCGCTCAATAAGCTGACGTGTAATTTTTGTCACGCTGGCGGGAGCAAGCTGGCTTTGTTCGGCTATCTGAATACGTGAGATTGGCCCGTGTTGGTCAATCAGGCGATAAACCGCCGCGCTGTTAAGCTGTTTAACGAGATCGACATTACCGATTTGAGCTTGTCCGCCTGGTGTCATACTTTTACTTACTCAGTGACGACCTCGTTACCATTAACGATGGTCTTAATAATTTTATAATCGTGTGTGAATGCCGTCAGGTTTGCAACCATGCCTGGTGCAATTCTGCCGAGCTGTTTATCCACGCCGATGGCACGCGCAGGATAAAGGGTTGCCATGCGCAGCACTTCTTCAAGCGCAATGCCGCAATGCTCGACCAGGTTACGCACGCCTTCAATCATGGTCAGGGAGGAGCCGCTCAACGTACCGTTTTCATCCACACACAGTCCGTTGCGGTAGTATATTGTTTTACCGGCAAAAATGAACTGCTCAATATTTGCACCTGCCGGTGCGGTGGCATCCGTCACCAGGCAAAGCTTGTCACCTTTTAGCCGCTTGGCGTTGCGAATGTTGGTGTAATCGACGTGTAAACCGTCCGCGATGATGCCGCAGTAAACGTCTGGCTCATCAAGAATCGCCCCGACCAGCCCCGGTTCACGACCCGTGATATACGGCATGGCGTTATACAGGTGTGTCGCAAAGGTAATACCCGCACGGAAACCGGCTTTTGCCTCTTTCAGCGTGGCGTTTGAATGGCCCGCTGACACGACAATCCCGGCGGCGGCCAGTTTGCTGATCACATCAGTACCGGTCATTTCAGGTGCCAGCGTCACTTTGGTGATCACATCCGCATTGGCACACATATAGTCAACCAGTTCGGCATCAGGCTTACGCACGTAATCCGGATTATGCGTCCCTTTCTTGACCATATTCAGCCATGGCCCTTCAAGGTGCAGACCCAGAGCCTGATTTGGGTGTTTCGCCAGGTATTCACGCATAACGCGGATACCTTGTTTCATCAGCTCATCGCTGCTGGTGATGAGGGTTGGCAGATAGCTGGTGCAGCCCGATTTCTCGTTCGCTTTCTGCATGATTTCCAGCGTTTCGACGGTGACGGCGTCTGCGGTGTCGTTAAACTGCACACCGCCGCAGCCGTTCAGCTGTACGTCGATAAAACCGGGGGAGATTACTGCTCCATTGAGTGAGCGCTGTTCAATCTCCGGCGGCAGCTCTGCCAGCGGACAAACACGTTCAATCAGGCCATTGGCGATAACAATCGCATGGTCATCCAGAATTTCATGGCCGGTATAAATCCGACCGTGGGTTAAAGCGTACATAACGACCCCCGGTTAAAAAAAGCGGCCGCCTCTTCATGAAGAGGCGGTTATTCAATTACAGACCTTTGATGTTCTCAGCTTCTAACTCGTTGAAGTATTTCAGCGTCTTCACCTTCAGTTCCATCGTGGACGGTTCGTCACAGACGATGACGGATTTTGGATGCAGCTGCAGGCAGCTGATGGTCCACATGTGGTTTACGTTGCCTTCAACGGCAGCCTGGAGCGCCAGCGCCTTCACGCTGCCCAGAACCAGAATCATCACTTCTTCGGCATCCAGCAGCGTGCCGACACCGACGGTCAGGGCATATTTAGGAACCTGGTTCACATCGCCATCAAAGAAGCGGGAGTTTGCCACGCGCGTGTCATGGGTCAGCGTTTTAATACGGGTACGGGACGCCAGTGACGACGCGGGTTCGTTAAACGCGATATGACCATCGTTACCCACACCGCCCATAAACAGGTGGATTTTACCGTAAGAACGGATTTTTTCTTCATACTGACGGCATTCTGCGTCAATATCAGGCGCGTTTCCATTCAGCAGGTTAATGTTTTCAGCTGGAATATCAACGTGATCAAAGAAATTACGGTGCATGAAGCTATGGTAGCTTTCCGGGTGATCCTTCGGTAAGCCGACATATTCATCCATGTTGAAGGTGACAACGTGTTTGAAGCTAACCTGGCCTGCTTTGTGCATCTCTACCAGTGCTTTATATGCGGTCAGCGGTGTGCCGCCGGTAGGGAGGCCAAGTACGAAAGGACGATCGGCGGTTGGTTTGAAGGCGTTGATACGGTTAACGATATGGCGAGCGGCCCATTTACCGACTTGTTCAGCAGTTGCCAGGGGAATCAGTCTCATTGTTCACCTCAAGAGTTTAAGTAGAAGAGTGGGCGGATGGGTATCGGGACCTGATACTTAAGCGTAACCTGGAACCTTTCAGGCCGGATCAATCCGTCTTGATTTTTCGAATGATAAAATAAGTTTTCGATGTTAGCCAGTGAAAGGGAGGGTGATAAACGATATTTGGTGACAAAAATCACAAAAAGTACGCTTTTAATTTGCGATACGAATTAATTTTTCACACACTCACAATGCCAGTGAATCATCAACTGTATTTCTAGTTCGTGACACAATAAAAAACATAGTTAATGCACGAGCCTTAACAAGGGTCTCGTAGGGGGAATAGGATGAATATTTTAGGTTTTTTCCAGCGCCTCGGTAGGGCTTTGCAGCTCCCTATCGCCGTGCTACCGGTTGCAGCACTGCTGTTGCGATTCGGGCAACCCGATCTTCTTAACGTGCCGTTTATTGCGCAAGCGGGTGGTGCGATATTTGACAACCTGGCGCTGATTTTCGCCATCGGCGTGGCGTCCAGCTGGTCTAAAGACAGCGCGGGTGCCGCGGCGCTGGCAGGGGCAGTCGGTTATTTCATCCTGACCAAAGCGATGGTAACCATCAACCCTGAAATCAACATGGGTGTTCTGGCGGGTATTATTACCGGTCTGGTCGGCGGTGCAGTGTACAACCGTTGGGCGGGTATCAAACTGCCAGATTTCCTGAGCTTCTTTGGCGGAAAACGCTTTGTCCCGATTGCGACCGGCTTTTTCTGTCTGATTCTGGCCGCTATCTTTGGTTATGTCTGGCCGCCGGTACAGCATGCCATACATGCAGGCGGTGAGTGGATCGTGTCTGCGGGCGCAATGGGTGCAGGTATCTTCGGTTTCATCAACCGTCTGCTGATCCCAACCGGCCTGCATCAGGTTCTGAACACCATCGCATGGTTCCAGATTGGTGAGTTCACCAACGCGGCAGGTACCGTATTCCACGGTGATATCAACCGCTTCTACGCGGGTGACGGCACCGCGGGCATGTTCATGTCCGGTTTCTTCCCAATCATGATGTTTGGTCTGCCGGGCGCTGCGCTGGCAATGTATCTGGCCGCGCCAAAAGCGCGTCGCCCAATGGTTGGCGGCATGCTGCTCTCTGTTGCGGTAACGGCGTTCCTGACCGGTGTTACTGAGCCACTGGAATTCCTGTTCATGTTCCTGGCTCCGCTGCTGTACCTCATGCACGCGGTGCTTACCGGTATCAGCCTGTTTGTGGCCACTCTGCTGGGCATTCACGCGGGCTTCTCCTTCTCTGCCGGTGCGATCGACTACGTGTTGATGTACAACCTGCCGGCAGCCAGCAAAAACGTCTGGATGCTGGTTGTGATGGGCCTGGTGTTCTTCGTTGTCTACTTCCTCCTGTTCAGCGCGGTTATTCGTATGTTTAACCTCAAAACGCCGGGTCGCGAAGATACTAAAGATGACGTCGTAACCAGTGAAGCAAACAGCAATACCGAAGAAGGGTTGACCCAGCTGGCAACCAGCTATATCGCCGCGGTAGGCGGTACCGACAACCTGAAAGCCATTGATGCCTGTATCACCCGTCTGCGTCTGACCGTTGGCGACTCTGCGCGCGTAAGCGATGCCATGTGCAAACGCCTGGGCGCGTCTGGTGTGGTGAAACTGAACAAACAAACCATCCAGGTTATTGTGGGTGCGAAAGCCGAATCTATCGGCGATGAAATGAAAAAAGTGGTTGCCCGTGGACCGGTCGCTGCTGCCTCAACGGATAGCGCGCCTGTAGCTGACGCTCCGGTTGCTAAACCGCAGGCTGTACCAAACGCCGCTACTATCGCCGCGCTGGTTTCACCGGTTACGGGTGAGGTGGTCGCGCTTGAGCAGGTACCTGACGAAGCGTTTGCCAGCAAAGCGGTCGGTGACGGTGTTGCGGTGAAACCAACGGAGAAAACCGTTGTGTCTCCTGCGGCGGGCACCATCGTGAAAATCTTTAACACCAACCACGCGTTCTGCCTCGAAACCGAAAAAGGCGCGGAGATCGTGGTTCATATGGGTATTGATACCGTTGCGCTGAACGGCCAGGGCTTTACTCGCCTTGTAGAAGAGGGCGCAGAAGTGGTTGCAGGCCAGCCGATTCTGGAAATGGATCTGGACTTCCTGAACGCCAATGCCCGTTCGATGGTAAGCCCGGTGGTATGCAGCAACATCGACGACTTCAGCGGCCTGGTGCTTCAGGCGAAAGGTCAGGTGGTTGCGGGGCAAACGCCACTGTATGAGATTAAAGGCAAGTAATCGCTCCTGAGTAGAGTCATGCCTTAAGCGGCGGGGGAGATCCTCCGCCGCTTTTTTTTGCAGCAAATGCCCCCATTATTTTCTTCCGGGACGTTTTAAGGGTTGTCACTACGTCCGGCTTATAAGATCATATGCCGTTATACGTTGTTTACGCTTTGAGGAATCCACGATGAGTGAGGCAGAAGCCCGCCCGAGTAACTTTATTCGTCAGATCATCGATGAAGATCTGGCCAGTGGTAAGCACACCACGGTGCATACGCGTTTCCCGCCGGAGCCTAATGGCTACCTGCACATTGGTCACGCCAAATCGATCTGCCTGAACTTTGGTATCGCACAGGATTACCAGGGGCAGTGCAACCTGCGTTTCGATGACACCAACCCAGTAAAAGAAGACATCGAATACGTTGAGTCCATTAAGAACGACGTGCAATGGCTGGGCTTCAACTGGTCTGGCGATATCTGCTACTCCTCTGACTATTTCGATCAGCTGTATGCCTATGCCGTTGAGCTGATCAATAAAGGTCTGGCCTATGTTGACGAGCTCTCTGCAGATGAAATCCGTGAATACCGCGGCACGCTGACGGCACCGGGTAAAAACAGCCCGTTCCGCGATCGCAGCGTGGAAGAGAACCTGGCGCTGTTTGAAAAAATGCGTGCTGGTGGCTTCGAGGAAGGTAAAGCGTGCCTGCGTGCCAAAATCGATATGGCATCACCGTTTATCGTGATGCGCGACCCGGTGCTGTACCGCATTAAATTCGCTGAACATCACCAGACCGGTAACAAGTGGTGCATCTACCCGATGTACGACTTCACCCACTGCATCAGCGATGCGCTGGAAGGCATCACCCACTCGCTGTGTACGCTGGAATTCCAGGACAACCGTCGTCTGTACGACTGGGTGCTGGATAACATCACAATTCCGGTGCATCCGCGTCAGTACGAGTTCTCTCGTCTGAATCTGGAATACACCGTGATGTCCAAGCGTAAGCTGAACCTGCTGGTGACCGATAAGCACGTTGAAGGCTGGGACGACCCACGTATGCCGACCATCTCTGGTCTGCGCCGTCGTGGCTACACCGCGGCGTCAATCCGTGAGTTCTGCAAACGCATTGGCGTGACCAAGCAGGATAACACCATTGAGATGGCGTCTCTGGAATCCTGCATTCGTGAAGATCTGAACGAAAACGCGCCGCGCGCGATGGCCGTTATCGACCCGGTAAAACTGGTTATCGAAAACTATCCGCAGGGTGCGAGCGAAATGGTCTCGATGCCTAACCATCCGAACAAACCGGAGATGGGCAGCCGTGACGTACCGTTCAGTGGTGAAATCTGGATCGATCGTGCTGACTTCCGCGAAGAAGCGAACAAGCAGTACAAGCGACTGGTGCTCGGTAAAGAGGTGCGTCTGCGTAACGCCTATGTGATCAAGGCTGAGCGCGTAGAGAAAGATGCGGAAGGCAACATCACCACGATCTTCTGCACTTACGATGCCGAGACTCTGAGCAAAGATCCAGCGGACGGCCGTAAGGTGAAAGGCGTGATCCACTGGGTCAGTGCATCACACGCGCTGCCGGTAGAGATTCGTCTGTACGATCGTCTGTTCAGCGTGCCTAACCCAGGCGCAGCAGAAGACTTCCTGGCGACCATCAACCCGGAATCGCTGGTCATCAAACAGGGTTACGCTGAGCCATCCCTGAAAGCGGCTGAGGCGGGTAAAGCGTTCCAGTTTGAACGTGAAGGTTACTTCTGCCTGGACAGCCGTCACAGCACCGCTGAAAAACCGGTATTTAACCGTACGGTCGGTCTGCGTGATACCTGGACGAAAATCGGCGAATAATAACGCCGCGCTGGTCAATGAGAAACAAACGCCGCGTAATGCGGCGTTTTTTTATAGAGTGATCATGCCTTTAAAGCAGTAGCCAAATAGCGTTTATTAAAATAACAGGTCAATGTGGTGCTACTTATTTTTTTTAAAAAAAGTTTATCCCCTTTCAAAATTCTGATGCACCGTAAAAAGAATATCATTTAACGCGTTACTTATTGAAAATCGGCCTTTTCCCCCGCCAGTACTGGCATCCCGTTAAATGTTACAAAGCACTACCAATTATGTGCTCTTCGTCATAATCCTGAGTTTTAGCCACCGAAAAGCATTGATAATTCGCGTCGCGAAAAATAACCTAAAGACGGTAGTTATTCGAGGGTATTTCCGACTACCCCTGACCATCAGGTCTTTTATATTTTTCGCCGTTTTAGGCGTTTTAATTCGTCAAAGAGGAATAATCTATGCGTACGTTCAGTGGCAAACGTAGTGCGCTGGCGCTGGCTATTGCCGGTGTGACAGCAATGTCAGGCCTGGTGGTGACGCCAGACGCTAAAGCAGCAGGCTTCATCGATGATTCAACCCTCACGGGCGGTATTTATTACTGGCAGCGTGAACGTGATCGTAAAGATGTCACGGAAGATAAATATAAAACGAACCTTTCTCACTCTACCTGGAACGCCAATCTGGATTTCCAGTCTGGTTACGCTGCCGATATGTTCGGCCTGGATATTGCCGCCTTCACGGCAATTGAAATGGCGGAAAATGGTGACAGCGGCCACCCGAACGAAATTGCCTTCTCCTCCAGTAATAAAGCGTATAAAGAAGACTGGTCTGGAGATAAAAGCGGTATCAGCCTGTATAAAGCTGCCGCGAAATTTAAATACGGCCCGGTATGGGCGCGCGGTGGTTATATTCAGCCAACCGGTCAAACCCTGTTAGCACCGCACTGGAGCTTTATGCCAGGTACCTATCAGGGGGCAGAAGCGGGCGCCAATTTTGATTACGGTGACGCAGGTGCGCTGAGCTTCTCGTATATGTGGACTAACGAGTATAAAGCGCCGTGGCATATCGAAATGGACAAGTTCTACCAGAACGATAAAAAAACCAAAGTAGATTATCTTCACTCGCTGGGCGCGAAGTACGACTTTAAAAATGATTTAGTGCTTGAAGCGGCATTTGGTCAGGCGGAAGGTTATATCGATCAGTATTTTGCTAAGGCCAGTTATAAATTTGACATCGCGGGTAGCCCGCTGAGTACCAGCTACCAGTTCTACGGTACGCGAGATAAAGTCAGTGATGGTGGCGTGAATGATATTTATGACGGCACGGCGTGGTTGCAGGCGCTGACCTTCGGCTACAAAGTCGGTCAGGTAGATTTGCGTCTTGAAGGAACGTGGGTAAAAGCGGAAGGGCAGCAGGGCTACTTCCTGCAGCGTATGACCCCAACCTATGCATCTTCAAACGGTCGTCTGGATATCTGGTGGGATAACCGTTCCGACTTTAACGCCGATGGCGAAAAAGCAGTCTTCTTCGGCGCAATGTATGATCTGAAAAACTGGAACCTGCCAGGCTGGGCGGTGGGGGCATCTTACGCCTACGCATGGGATGCGAAGCCTGCTGATATGGCAACGCCAGACGCATACTACGATCCAAACTATCGTCTCAAAGAATCCGCTTACAGCCTGGATGCGATCTACACCCTGCAGGATGGTCGCGCCAAAGGTACTATGTTCAAACTGCACTTTACACAATACGACAACCACTCCGATATCCCGAGCTACGCGGGCGGTTACGGCAACATCTTCCAGGATGAACGCGACGTGAAATTCATGGTTATCGCACCGTTCACCATCTTCTGATGACTCGTCCGGCGGGGTAATTCCCGCCGGACCGGAGACTACATATGAAAAAGATTGTAATCGTCGCGTTGCTGGCATCGGGACTGGTGGCTTGTGCGCAGAATCAGGCCCCGAAAGAGGACTCCCGTCTGAAAGAAGCCTACAGCGCGTGTATCAATACGGCGGAAGGTTCGCCGGAGAAGATAGAAGCCTGTCAGAGCGTGCTGAATGTGCTGAAAAAAGAGAAAGCGCATGAACAGTTCGCAACCCAGGAGAATATTCGCGTAATGGATTACCAGGCCTGTATCCAGGCGCGTAAAACCGGTAACGATCAGGAAGTCGCGAAGCGTTGCGATCAGATCTGGAAAGAGATTCGCAGCAACAACAGCCTTTAACCCGCTGTTATCATGCCCGGTAGCGCTGCGCTGCCGGGCTTTTTTTTGCCAGACAGCAGGCAAAAAAAAGCCAACCTTGCGGCTGGCTCAGAGTATGAAACGTGTTTATTTCGCGTCGTGCGCGTGATCGTCTTCGCGGCAATCGCCTTCAGCGCAGTGACCATACAGGTACAGGCTGTGGTTCGTCAGGCGGATACCGTGACGTGCGGCGATTTCACGCTGGCGGGATTCAATGGAATCATCGCTGAATTCAATGACCTTGCCGCAATCCAGGCAGATCAGGTGATCGTGGTGATGCTGTTGAGTCAGTTCGAATACAGATTTACCGCCTTCGAAATTATGACGGGTGACAATGCCCGCGTCATCAAACTGGTTCAGCACACGATAGACGGTTGCCAGCCCAATCTCTTCGCCCATGTCGATAAGACGCTTATAAAGGTCTTCCGCACTGACATGGTGATTGTCTGGACCCTGAAGCACTTCAAGGATTTTTAACCGAGGAAGCGTAACTTTCAGGCCAGCCTTCTTTAATGCGGTATTGTTGTCAGTCATGCGGAATCTGTCCTGTTGCTAAACGATTCACTTCTGTAGGAAGTGACAGAAATTGCACCCGGGATAATGCGTCTCATTATAGAACTGCCATGGCTAAATGAAAACTGCAAGTCTCAGGTAAAGTATGCTTATAAAAACGTGGTATCACCAACAAACTTGCATTGTGAAAGCCACGTTTTATCAGGGGGTCATTGTACAGGTCTGGGCGAAAAAGTTAAAAGATTGTAGCAATTAATTTAATCGGTTTGACCTAGTTTATGGGCGCAACCACCGTTGCGCCGCAAGAATCATCAGGCGTTAAGAATATCGTCCAGGTGCAGCTCTTCACGGATCTGCTTAACCCATTTTTCAACGCGCTCGGCGGTCAGTTCTGGCTGACGATCTTCGTCAATCGCCAGACCCACGAAGTGATCGTCGTCTGCCAGACCTTTAGACGCTTCGAAGTGATAACCAGCGGTAGGCCAGTGACCTACAATAACGGCACCGTTTGGCTCAATAATGTCGCGGATGGTGCCCAGCGCATCACAGAAGTACTCTGCATAATCTTCCTGGTCGCCGCAGCCAAACAGGGCAACCAGCTTGCCGTTGAAATCCACCTCTTCCAGCGTTGGGAAGAAATCATCCCAGTCACACTGGGCTTCACCGTAATACCAGGTCGGAATACCCAGCAGCAGGATGTCATAGCCTTCGAGATCTTCTTTGCTGCTCTTGGCGATGTCGTGCACATCGGCAACGTCTTTACCGAGCTGTTTCTGAATGTTTTTTGCGATATTTTCGGTATTGCCGGTATCACTGCCGAAGAAAATGCCGATAATTGCCATGAGTAAAATAACCTCTTGATACTTAATGGTATGGTGGCGCAATTTGTCCACGGATAAAGGCAATAATAGCAGAACAGGCAACCCTGCGGAAACAGCTATCGCGCAGGACTGCACTCTGTGCTACATGAAAAGGGTAATAAAGGGATTTTTCGGACTTATGCCTTACTGCGCATGGTCTCGAGTTGGGTGAGTAACATTTCTTCGATCAGCTCGCTGCGGCTGATATTACGCGCGTCAGCCAGTTCGTTTAGCGCATCGACAGCGTCGGCGTTGAGCTTCAGTTCGACACGCTTAAGCCCACGATTTTTATCGCGTTTAAGCTGGTTGCGTTTATTAATACGCAGCTGTTCGTCGCGCGAAAGCGGATTCGTTTTTGGTCGTCCCGGTCGACGCTCATTCGCGAACAGATCTAGTGTCGTACGGTCCGTTTGTTCTTTGGCCATGATTCTGAGACTTCGGG
Source organism: Enterobacter sp. 50793107 (assembly GCF_001463365.1). Classification (NCBI taxonomy): domain Bacteria; kingdom Pseudomonadati; phylum Pseudomonadota; class Gammaproteobacteria; order Enterobacterales; family Enterobacteriaceae; genus Enterobacter; species Enterobacter sp. 50793107. Next base: position 15,251 of record NZ_LNII01000089.1, read on the forward strand.
GGAAACACGCCGCCCTGCTAATGCCTGGGCGATAAGCGCGCCATCATACATCACCAAAAACGGCACGCCAACGACTGGAAGCCCGCAGCCTTCCAGTCGCTCTCTTTTTAATCAATTTGCCGTATCAGTCAGATAGCGGCGAATGGCGCGTAAGACGGCGTCTGGTTTTTCCGCATGAACCCAATGTCCGGCGCCAGCTATGACATGAGCGCGTGCCTGCGGGAATTGCGCCAGCAGGGTATCGCGACAGGCGTCGGTAACGTAGGGCGAATTGCCGCCACGAATGAAGAGGGTAGGGTGCGGCCATGCCGGAACGGTTTCCCAACCGACGATGTTATCGTACTGCTCCCACAGCACCGGCACGTTGAACCGCCACTGGCCGTCAACGAACGATTTCAGCAGAAACTGGATAACCCCTTCTTCATCCAGATGCTCACGCATAACGACGGCTGCCTGTTGGCGCGTCGAGACGCCAGCGTTGGTCACCGCGTTGATGGCGGCGAAAATCTCATCATGGCGACGGACGTTGTAATCCACCGGGGCAACATCTATGACCACCAGGCCACTTATTCTTTCTGGTGCCAGAGCCGTCAGTGCCATGACCGCTTTGCCGCCCATTGAATGCCCGATCAACGTCACTTTCTCGAGATTGTTGGCATCCAGCGTATCCAGCAGATCCTGCGCCATGGCCGCATAGGTCATCTCTTCTGAACGCCCGGAAAGGCCATGATTTCGCATATCCACCTGCAAAATATCGTGATCGGTAACCAGATCGCGCGCCAGCACGCCCAGGTTATCCAGGCTGCCAAACAGCCCGTGAACCAGTACGATGGGAGGATTCGTGTTCGGCGATTGTGCAGATTGCGCTCGGGTATTCAATTTCATGGCAAAGTTCTTTTTTTAGGTGTGACAGGTTAGGGTATTATGTTGACCATTCTGCCGCCCGGCTGCAAGGTTCCAGTTTAATCTGACTTTTGCCGCCAACCTGGTTTGACGCTATCCGCTGTTGGGATTTGACTTTATAATCTCAACGACTTGTATTCAGATAAGATATCGCACTGGATTAAGATGAAAACAATCGAAGTTGATGACGAACTCTATCAGTTTATTGCCAGCCAAACGCGGCATATCGGGGAGAGCGCGTCCGACATTTTACGGCGCATGCTTAAAATTTCCGCCGCCTCACCGTCTGCTACCCCAGCCACTAAAGATGTCGTGTCTCAGCCGAGTGTTGTTGCACAAGCAAAACCTGCCGCCGTGCAGGTGAAAGACAAAGTACGTGCGATGCGCGAGCTGCTGCTGTCTGATGAATATGCAGAGCAGAAAAAAGCGGTCAACCGCTTCATGCTGGTGCTGTCTACACTTTATTCACTGGATAACAAGGCGTTTGCTGAAGCGACTGAGTCGCTGCACGGTCGCACGCGCGTCTATTTCGCGGGCGACGAGCAGACGCTGCTGCAAAATGGCAACCAGACCAAACCTAAACATGTCCCTGGCACACCGTACTGGGTCATCACCAATACCAATACGGGCCGCAAGTGCAGCATGGTTGAACACATCATGCAGTCCATGCAGTTCCCGGCGGAATTGATTGAAAAGGTTTGCGGTACAATTTAACCCTTGCATCAGAAGGACCCGGTAATGGCAAATCACAGCCGTGCAGGCCAACCTGCACAACAAAGCGATTTGATTAACGTCGCTCAGCTGACCGCGCAGTATTATGTGCTGAAACCGGTCGTGGGCAACGCAGAACACGCAGTGAAGTTTGGGACATCAGGCCATCGCGGTAGCGCGGCACGCCATAGCTTTAACGAACCGCACATTCTGGCCATTGCTCAGGCCATCGCGGAAGAGCGCGCCAAAAACGGTGTTACCGGTCCGTGCTACGTGGGGAAAGATACTCACGCCCTGTCTGAACCGGCATTCATTTCCGTGCTGGAAGTTCTGGCGGCGAATGGCGTTGATGTAATTGTGCAGGAAAATAACGGTTTCACCCCAACGCCTGCCGTCTCTAACGCTATCCTTGTGCACAACAAAAAAGGTGGCCCACAGGCTGACGGTATCGTTATCACGCCTTCTCACAACCCGCCGGAAGACGGTGGTATCAAATACAACCCACCTAACGGTGGCCCGGCAGATACCAACGTCACCAAAGTGGTGGAAGACCGCGCCAACGCCTTAATGGCCGATGGTCTGAAAGGCGTTAAGCGTATTTCTCTGGATGCGGCCATGGCGTCCGGCCACGTGAAAGAGCAGGATCTGGTGCAGCCGTTCGTGGAAGGGCTGGCGGATATCGTCGATATGGCGGCTATCCAGAAAGCCGGCCTGAAGCTGGGTGTGGATCCGCTGGGCGGCTCCGGTATTGAATACTGGAAACGCATTGCAGAGCATTACAAGCTGGATCTGACCATCGTTAACGATCACGTCGATCAGACCTTCCGCTTTATGCACCTTGATAAAGACGGCGCGATCCGTATGGACTGCTCCTCCGAGTGCGCGATGGCGGGCCTGCTGGCACTGCGTGACAAATTCGATCTGGCCTTCGCCAACGACCCGGATTATGACCGCCACGGTATCGTTACCCCGGCCGGGCTGATGAACCCAAACCACTACCTGGCTGTGGCAATCAACTACCTGTTCCAGCATCGTCCACAGTGGGGCAAAGAGGTGGCTGTAGGTAAAACGCTGGTTTCTTCAGCCATGATCGACCGCGTGGTTGACGCGCTGGGTCGCAAGCTGGTGGAAGTGCCGGTGGGCTTTAAATGGTTTGTTGACGGTCTGCATGACGGCAGCTTCGGCTTTGGTGGTGAAGAGAGCGCGGGGGCATCCTTCCTGCGTTTCGATGGCACACCATGGTCAACCGACAAAGACGGTATAATCATGTGTCTGCTGGCGGCGGAGATCACCGCGGTCACCGGCAAGAACCCGCAGGAACACTACGACGAGCTGGCGGCGCGCTTTGGTGCTCCGAGCTACAACCGTATCCAGGCAAGCGCGACCTCCGCACAGAAAGCTGCCCTGTCTAAACTCTCTCCGGAGATGGTCAGTGCCAGCACGCTGGCCGGAGATCCCATCACGGCACGTCTGACGGCTGCGCCGGGTAACGGTGCCTCTATTGGTGGTCTGAAAGTGATGACCGAAAATGGCTGGTTCGCCGCGCGTCCATCCGGTACGGAAGATGCGTACAAAATCTATTGTGAAAGCTTCCTCGGCGCTGAGCATCGCCAGCAGATTGAGAAAGAAGCGGTAGAGATTGTCAGCGAAGTGCTGAAAAACGCGTAAGTGGTGTTCGGTGCGGGCTGATGCCCTCACCCCGGCCCTCTCCCACAGGGAGAGGGTGAAAACACGAAAAACGGCAACCCCTGGGTTGCCGTTTTGCTTTTACCTAACTATGTTTATTCTTCAATTCAAACCGCGGTGAGACCAGCCCGTACAGCGTCCAGCCCATAAAGGTCACCATCGCACCATAAAGCATCGCCTCCTGGCCGGATGAGTAGAGCGCATAGAAGCTGTAAATCGCCCCAATCAGCGCCACAATATTGGCCACCCGAGCTTTGCGGGGATCAACTTTCGCCACCTTCTGAATGATCACCAGTGCCGCCATCGACAGAATATATGGAATGATATTTGTCACCACCGCCAGGTTGACCAGCACGTTGAACTGGCTGTTCAGGGATGGGCTAATGGTCATCAGCGACAATCCGCTCTGGAAGATGACAATGGCCAGCATGCCCTGCACCGGCGCATCGGCTTTGGTCACGCGGGAGAAGATTTTCGGGAAGTAACCTTCGTCAGCCGAAGATTTAAACACCTGCGCGATGGTGAACTGCCAGCCGAGGAGTGAACCGCAACAGGACATGACCATCAGCCCCATGATCACTTTCCCGACTTCCGGGGCGAACATCTGCGCGAAGGCCAGCCCAAACGGCGCCGTGGAGTTAGCCAAATCCATGTTCGGTACGATACCGGCAATAACGTTAGTGGAGACGATATAGATCACCGCCGCGCCCAGCGTTCCGCCAAGAACGGCAATCGGGACGTTCTTTTCCGGGTTCTCTACCACTTCCGCATTAGCACAGGCAGATTCCAGACCGAGGAAGGCCCATAACGTCATGGCGATAGAGGACCCCACAGCGGAAAAGAACGGCACATGGTGCGGGTTCCAGGAGTTCGCGTACAGGGTCGGACTGAACCAGAACCAGCCGATGATGCACAGCCCGACAACCGGGATAATCACGCCCCAGACGGTGATGCTACTTAACTGACCCGTGATGCGCGCGCCGCCAAAGTTGGCCACGGTGCAGATCCACAGCACGCCGATGGTGGCCAAACCAATTTGCACCGGGCTGAGCGTGGCACCAAACAGCTCCGTACCGTAACCCACGGCGGAGATGGCAATCGCCACGTTGGCGATCAGCAGCGACACGCCGTAGGTGTAGTTAGCCATAAAGTTGCCAGATTTGCCGAAGGCGTATTCGGCGTAGCCGCCCATCCCGCCTGACTTACGGCTGAACATTCCGCATTTGGCAAATGCCCATGCCAGCGCCATGGAGCCGACCGCGGTTACCAGCCAGGAGATAATCGAAATAGTACCCACCTCGGCAAGTTTGGTGGGCAGCATAATAATCCCTGACCCCATCATGTTGACCATGGTGAGGATGGTCAACTGCACCACGCCCATCTTGTTGGACTTACTCATAATTTTTCTCCTTTCAGCAGCGCGGGCTGAGCGGCGGGTTGTTTGATGACGTTACAGCGAACCTGTTTGCGTCCGTCACACTCCTCAACGTACACACCCTGCAGTTCCGGTGCGAAGCCCGGTAAAAGGTTGATACCCTCTTCCAGCGCGGCAAAGTAGCGCAGGACGGAGCCTCCCCAGACTTCACCCGGAACCACGCACAGCACGCCTGGTGGGTAAGGCAAGGCGCCTTCGGCGGCAATGCGGCCTTCCGCATCACGCAGGGAGACCAGTTCAACCTCACCACGCAGATACGCATAGTTTGCGTCCTGCGGGTTCATCATCACGCGAGGGAAGTGAGACTTGCGGAACATCTCTTTTTGCAGCTGTTTCACGTTATGGCGGGCGTACAGTTCATGCATCTCCTGGCATATCTGGCGCAGGGTATAACCGGCGTAGCGTTCCGGGTATTGCTTACAGATAGACGGAAGCACCTCTTTTAATGGCGCATCGGTCTGAAGCAGTTTTTCGAAACGCACCAGCTGTGCCACCAGCTGCTGCAGCTTGCCCATATCTTCTGCAGGGGTCAGCAGGAACAGGATCGAGTTGAGATCGCATTTCTCCGGCACGATGCTGTTTTCACGCAGGAAGTTAGCCAGGATGGTGGCGGGCACGCCGAAATCCTCATACTCGCCGGTACGGGCGTTGATGCCCGGCGTGGTCAACAGCAGTTTGCACGGGTCGATAAAGTATTGATGCTCGGCATACCCTTCAAAAGCGTGCCAGTTTTCACCCGGCACAAAGTGGAAGAAGCGCAGGTTGGTGGCAATTTCAGCCGTGTCCCAGCTTTCCCACGGACGGCCATCTACCAGCTCCGGCACGAACGGGCGAATAAACTGGCAGTTCTCCAGGATCAGCTTGCGTGCTTCAATGCCGGTAACCACGCAGTCCATCCACATATTGCGGCCACTCTGTCCCTCGTGCATGCGGGCGTTGATATCCAGTGCGGCAAACAGGGGGTAGAACGGGCTGGTGGAGGCGTGCATCATAAAGGCGTTATTCAGGCGCTTGTGCGGGACATAGCGCGGTTGGCCTTTAATATGGCGGTCTTTCTTGTGAATTTGCGAGGTCTGCGAAAAACCCGCCTGCTGTTTATGTACCGACTGCGTAACCAGAATCCCCGGATCGTTTTCGTTCAGCTCCAGCAGCAGCGGAGAGCAGTCGGCCATCATCGGAATAAATTGCTCGTAGCCCACCCAGGCAGAATCGAACAGGATGTAGTCGCACAGGTGACCAATTTTATCGACGACCTGCCGGGCGTTATAAATGGTGCCATCGTAGGTGCCCAGCTGGATCACCGCCAGACGGAACGGACGTTCGTCACGCGCACGACCCGGCGCCACTTCCGATACCAGCTCGCGCAGGTAGCTCTCCTCAAAGCAGTGGGCATCAATGCCGCCAATAAAGCCGTACGGGTTGCGCGCAGTTTCCAGATAGACCGGCGTGGCACCCGCCTGAAGCAGGGCTCCGTGGTGGTTGGATTTATGGTTATTACGATCGAACAGCACCAGGTCGCCGGGGGTGAGCAGGGCGTTTAGCACCACTTTGTTGGATGATGAGGTACCGTTCAGCACAAAGTAAGTTTTATCCGCATTAAACACTTTCGCCGCGTGTTGCTGGGCAATGCACGGCGCGCCTTCATGAATCAGCAGATCCCCCATGGCCACGTCGGCGTTGCACAGATCGGAGCGGAAAAGCGTTTCGCCGAAGAAATCGACAAATTGATTACCGGCAGGATGACGACGGAAAAATTGCCCACCCTGATGCCCCGGACAATCGAATGCGCTGTTGCCCTGATTCACGTAGTCGACCAGTGCGCGGAAAAACGGGGGGCGTAGCTGGGTTTCGTACTTCTGCGCAGCCGCTTCCAGTTGACGTCCGTAAAAGTCGTTACTGGTCTCTGAACACTCAAACACACCGTGGATGCGCGATAAATATTCAGCCGGAATGAACTCTTCTTTATGTGTCGCAATAAATACGGGAATACCAAACCCGGTAGCTTCTATTTCTTCCAGAGTGCCACTGGAAATATCGCTCACGGCCAGAACAATGGCGGCGACGTCAATATAATCAGAGGTGCTGACATCTACCAGTTCACGGTGAGTGGTAAAGCAATCAGGGCATGCACGGCTGGCTGCAATTTTTAAACTTTTCATCTTTCTCTCTTTATTTCAGGCAATATTCGTCCCTCGATTTCTCACAAGAAAGAAATCGATAATGTCCGGAAAAAAAAAGCAAAGTGTGGCCGCTGATAAAAAATCAGTAAGTTGCTTTTTAATGAATGAGATTCAGTCCGCCCGGCTGCGGATAAGTCTGAATTAAATTGAATGAACGCACGCCTTCACAGGCAACGGCCTGTAAAATAGAGTTTTTTCAGGTTAACCTGCAAGCGGGTGCGCCAGAAGTCGAAGGACTACCGGGCATTAAAGAGATGGAAGTCAAAGCAGTTTCGGTGGGCAAACATCATGATATGTGTTGTCCGCCTTATATGGGGCATCAAGCGATTATTGTTTTCCATGTTTCATTTTCCTTTCAGTAATTGAAAGCATGGTCATTTTATCCAGGAAAAAGCGATTAACTGTGAATCAGATCACCCTTAACCGATCAAATCAGAAATAATTATTCGTTTTCGATGAATATCGCAGATCAAAACACTGGTTTGTTGATGATGCGTTAACGGATTGTGTTGTTTCTGTTTTGAATGAGCGAAAATAAGCCAAAATTATCGCTTATGGCTTATTTAAACGGAATTATGTGGGTGGGTTTGTTTTTATTGGAAATAAAATTGAATAGTTATTCAAAGCATAAACCGATAACCGATACCGGTTTCAGTTAATAAATGGCGAGGACGTGCGGGGTCGGTTTCAAGTTTCTGGCGCAGGTGGCCCATATATATGCGTAAATAGTGACTATGTTCCACGGCGTTGGGTCCCCACACCTGAGCCAGCAGCTGACGTTGGGTCAGCACCTTACCGTGGTTGTTGAGCAAAACCGCAAGCAGGCGGAACTCTATCGGCGTGAGATGGATCTCCTCTTCACCGCGCACAATACGTCGCGAAGCGAGATCAACGTGCACATCACCGAAAGTGTACGTCGGGTCGGCAGGCGTGGCGGCACCGTGGCGACGCAGCGCCACACGAAGGCGAGCCTGTAACTCACCAATCCCAAAAGGTTTAATAAGATAGTCGTCCGCCCCGGCATCCAGCGCGGCGATTTTATCCGACTCTTCGGTGCGTGCGGAGAGCACCAGAATGGGCATTTGGCTCCACTGGCGCACCTCGCGAATAAAATCGATACCGTCGCCATCCGGCAAACCGAGATCGAGGATCACCAGGTCCGGCTTGCGGGTAGCGGCTTCAATCAACCCACGCTGGAGCGTACCGGCATCATGAACGCGCAGACCGTCACCTTCCAGCGCAGCGCGCAGAAACCGGCTAATGGCGAGTTCATCTTCTACAATCAGGACGTTGATCACAAATCCTCTGGTAATTCATCAAGTTCTGGCGGGGTGTCCAGAGGAAGTGTAACACAAAAACGTGCGCCTCCTTCCGGGCGGTTCTCCGCCGAAATGGTGCCGCCATGGACGTCAATAATGGCCTGGCAGATCGCCAGACCCAGCCCAACCCCCGGAATGGCAGACTCTTTATTGCCCCGTGAGAATTTTTCGAATATCGCTTTTTCCTGCCCGGCAGGAATACCGGGCCCGGTGTCCCAGACGTCGAGCCGCAGGGTGTGATCTTCCACCGAAGCATTCACCCCAATTTGCGCGTGTGCTCCGGCATATTTACCCGCATTTTCCAGCAGATTAATTAACACCCGCTCAAACAGCGGGCCATCAACGTGAATTAATGTCAGGGGATCGGGCATGTTCAGGGCGATATGCCGTCCGCCGAGACCGGGCTCCAGCATTTTCAGCGCGCTTCCTACCACTTCCTCAAGCGTGAGCCACTCTTTTTTGAGGTTGAACCCGCCAGACTGTATCCGCGCCATATCGAGCAGGTTATTCACCAGCCGCGTGGTGTTCAGCACGTGCTGGCGGATCTCGCTGGCCTGCAGGGCGTGTTTTGAACCTTCCGCCGCCAGATCCAGGGTCAGAATTTCCGACTGGCCAAACAGCACGGTGAGAGGCGTGCGAAGATCGTGTGAGAGCGCTGCCAGCAGCGAGTTGCGAATGCTTTCGCGCTCGCTTGCCAGCCGGGCCTGTTCTTCGCTGGCCGTCAGCGCCAGCCGCTCCAGGGCGCTGGCAACCAGCAACGTAAAGGTCTCGAGCAGCCTCTGCTGCTCGGGGATCATCAGCTGGCGCAGATTAGAAGGCTCGACGATGACCAGCCCCTGATTTTTATCCGCACTGCGCAGCGGCAGGATCTGATACGGCACGCCGGGGAGGGTGTCTGTCCCTGCGCCTGCCGGTAACCCTTTATCGAAGCTCCAGCGTGCAATGGCCTCATCCCACGGCGTCATGCCCGTGGCCGACGTCAGCGGGCGCAGCTTACCGTGCTCATCCGGGAGTAAAATCAGGTTGCTGGCGTTAAATGTCGAGCGGATAAACTGCTCGCTGGTCTGGACGATATCCAGCGGCGTGCGGCCTACCGCCAGCGATTTAGACATCTCGTATAAATGTCGGGTGCGCTGTTCGCGATAGCGGGCGATACGCGCCTGATAGCGAACGCCTGCTGTCAGATTCCCGATCACCAGCCCGACGGTGAGCATGACGGCAAACGTGAGGACGTACTGTACATCCGAGACGGCAAGCGTTCCGCGCGGGTCGATAAAGAAGAGATCGAAGCTGATGACGTTAATCACCGTTGCCAGGACTGACGGCCAGCGCCCGTAAAAGAGCGCCACCACCACCACGCCGAGCAGGTAGATCATCACCAGGTTGGCGGCATCAAACGCAATCAGCCACTGGCTGGCAATAAAAGTAATCAGGGCGCAAAGCACGACGGCGATAAGGCAACCGCGAAGCTGGATGCGCCATTTATCGGTGAACGTGCGGCTGTCTGGCGCACGGTTGGGTAACGGCGTGGGTTTGTCGTCCAGCGCCACGACCACCAGATCCAGGTCGGGTGCACGCCGGGCCAGCTTGTCGGCAAACGATTCGCGGCTAAACCAGCGCCGGTGCTGGCGACGGCCAATGACAATTTTGCCCAGGTTGTGCTCACGCGCGTAGCGCAGAATGGCTTTATCTTCCTGCGGATCGGAGAGGGTCGCGGTTTCCGCCCCCAGCTCCTGCGCCAGGCGCAGCGAACTCAGGATCGCGCGACGCTGGTTTTCTGGCAGGGCGTGAAGCTGCGGCGTTTCGACATACACCGCGTGCCAGACGCTGCCGAATTTCGCAGCCAGCCGGGCGGCGGTACGGACAAGCTTTTCATTGCCGCTACCGTGACCAATGCACAGCAGGATGGCATCCCGCGTATGCCAGACGCGTTCCTGTCCTTGCAGATCGCGCCAGGCACGCATCTGGTCATCCACGCGATCGGCGGTGCGGCGCAGTGCCAGTTCGCGCAGGGCGATCAGGTTGCCTTTACGAAAGAAGTGTTCGATGGCGCGTTCGGCCTGGCCTGCAATATAGACTTTCCCTTCATGCAGGCGCTGGCGCAGATCGTCTGGCGGCAGGTCCACCAGCACTACTTCATCAGCGGAGTCAAAGAACGGATCCGGCACCGTTTCGCGCACCTGAATGCCGGTCACGCCGCTGACCACGTCGTTCAGGCTTTCGAGATGCTGAACATTCACCGTAGTGAAGACGTCAATCCCGGCTTCAAGTAACTCTTCTACGTCCTGCCAGCGTTTGGGGTGGCGCGAGCCTGGCGCATTGCTGTGCGCCAGTTCGTCCATCAGAATAAGGGCGGGGCGGCGGGCGAGGGCGGCGTCGAGATCAAACTCCGTCACCAGCCTGCCACGATGGCTGATACGGCGAGGAGGCTGCGTGGCCAGCCCCTTTAACAACGCCGCGGTTTCTTTACGGCCGTGGGTTTCCACCACGCCGATCAGAATATCGAGCCCCTGAGCCCGAAGCCGCTGAGCTTCTGTCAGCATGGCGAAGGTTTTCCCGACGCCCGCGCAGGCACCGAAGAAAATTTTCAGCTTGCCGCGATGGGCTTCAGCTGTCTGTTCCAGCAGCCTGTCAGGATCCGGGCGCAAGGGCTCGTCGGTCATTTAGTTATTCCTTAGCGCGTCCAGCGCCAGATTCAGCTCAACAATATTCACTACCGGCATGCCAATGAAACTGACCAGCGGCTTTTGCGTGTGCGTTGCCACCAGCTGACTGACCTGCTCGACGCTCAGATGACGGGCAGCGGAGACGCGCGGTATCTGCCAGGCCACCGCTTCAGGCGTCAGGCTGTAGTCCAGCCCACTGGCGGAGGCAGTCACCAGTTCCACTGGAATCTCCCGGCTGGCCTGCGGGTTGGCACTGCGCAGGACCGCCACACGCTCAGCGATGGCTTTGTCCAGTTCAGGATTACTGCCCGCCAGGTTGCTCCCGCCGGATGCCATCGGATTATACGGGCTATCGGCGGTAGCGGAAGGGCGTCCCTGAAAGTACCGGGCATCCGTAAAGTTTTGACCAATCAGGCGGGAGCCGCGGTTTTCACCCTGCTGTATGATCAGCGAGCCATTGGCCTGATCCTTGAACCACCACTGGCCCAGCGTGGTGGTCAGCAGCGGGTAAAGCCCACCGGTAATGAGAGACAGCAGAATAAACAGAAGTATAGCGGGACGTAACATCGTCATTTGATTCACCTTTTAAACCAGCCCGAACAGCGTTAACAGCAGGTCGATAGCTTTAATCCCGATAAAGGGCACCAGCAGCCCGCCCAGCCCGTAAATCCACAGGTTACGGCGCAGCATGGCAGCAGCCGTCAGCGGTTTATAGCTCACCCCTTTCAGCGCCAGCGGGATCAGGAAGACAATAATCAGGGCGTTGAAAATCACCGCACTGAGAATGGCCGAAGACGGGGAGTGCAGATGCATCACGTTCAGCGCGTTTAGCTGCGGATAGGTGGCCGCGAACGCCGCGGGAATAATGGCGAAATACTTCGCCACGTCATTGGCGATACTGAACGTGGTTAATGACCCGCGCGTCATCAGCATCTGTTTACCGATATGCACCACTTCAATCAGCTTGGTCGGGTTAGAGTCAAGATCGACCATGTTGCCCGCCTCTTTTGCCGCCTGGGTACCGGAGTTCATCGCCACCGCCACGTCGGCCTGTGCGAGGGCAGGGGCGTCGTTGGTACCGTCACCGGTCATCGCGACCAGACGACCTTCCGCCTGGTACTGACGGATCAACGCCAGCTTGGCTTCCGGTGTGGCTTCCGAGAGGAAATCATCCACGCCCGCTTCTGCGGCAATCGCGGCGGCAGTCAGCCGGTTATCCCCGGTGATCATCACCGTTTTAATCCCCATTTTACGCAACTGGGCGAAACGCTCTTTAATGCCGCCTTTGACGATGTCCTTCAGCGCAATCACCCCCAGCACATTCGCCCCTTCGGCTACGACCAGCGGTGTGGCCCCCTGGCGAGCAACGCTCTCAACCAGATTGTCCACTTCCGGTGGAAAATGGCCGTTGTTGGCTTCAATGTGGCGACGAATGGCATCAACGGAACCTTTACGGATCATGCGCTCCTGAATGTTGATACCGCTCATTCGGGTTTGTGCCGTAAAGGGGACAAAAGTGGCGTGCAGGCTCTGCACATCACGCTGGCGCAGATTAAAGCGCTGTTTCGCCAGAATGACGATGCTGCGGCCTTCCGGCGTTTCATCGGCAAGAGACGAGAGCTGGGCGGCATCGGCCAGCGTTTTTTCATCCACGCCCGGGGCAGGTAAAAACTCGGAGGCCTGGCGGTTGCCGAGGGTGATGGTCCCGGTTTTATCCAGCAGCAGCACATCCACGTCACCGGCGGCCTCTACGGCGCGTCCGCTGGTGGCGATAACGTTCGCGCCCAGCATGCGGCTCATACCCGCCACGCCAATAGCGGAGAGCAGGCCGCCGATGGTGGTTGGGATCAGGCAGACCAGCAGCGCCACCAGCACGGTGATGCTGACCGCGGTGCCCGCGTAGCTGGAGAAGGGCCACAGCGTGGCGGTAGCCAACAGGAAGACGATGGTCAGCGCCACCAGCAGAATGGTGAGGGCAATTTCGTTGGGTGTTTTACGACGCTGCGCGCCCTCAACCATGGCGATCATCCGGTCGAGGAAGGTTTCACCCGGGTTGACGCTGCACTGGATCACCAGCCAGTCGGAGAGAATACGCGTCCCGCCCGTGACCGAGGCGAAGTCACCGCCAGATTCACGAATGACCGGCGCGGATTCCCCGGTAATGGCGCTCTCGTCTACCGAGGCGCCCCCTTCAATGACTTCGCCATCACAGGGGATGATGTCACCGGCTTCCACCAGCACCACATCGCCTTTACGCAGCTCATCTGCCGGCACGTGGTCCATCTGCGCGCCGTATTTTGGCTCACGTAATTTACGTGCGAAGGCGGTCTTTTTTACCCCTTTCAGGCTGTTGGCCTGCGCTTTACTGCGGCCTTCCGCCAGCGCCTCGGCAAAGTTGGCAAACAGCACGGTAAACCACAGCCACAGGCTGATGGCTGCGGTGAACATCGCATTGCCCGGGAGGTGACCCGTTCCCATGGCAATCGCCAGGGCGGTAGTCAGCACGCTGCCTGCCCAGACGATAAACATCACCGGGTTGTGCCACTGTACGCGCGGGCTCAGCTTTTTCACCGCATCCATGAGGGCCTGACGAACTAACGACGGTTCGAACAGGGCCAGTTGTTTACGACTCATGACAATTCTCCGCAAAATCAGCGTAAAGAGAGGGTTTCCGCGACCGGGCCTAACGCGAGGGCGGGGATAAAGGTCAGGGCGCCTACCAGCAACACGGTGCCGGTCAGCAGGCCAATAAACAGCGCACCGTGTGTCGGTAATGTACCGGTGGTGGTCGGTTGGATTTTTTTATTCACCAGCGATCCGGCGATGGCCATCACCGGCACAATCACGCCGAAGCGGCCGACAAACATGCAGAATGCCAGCAGACAGTTCCAGAAAGGCGAGTTGGCACTTAAGCCTGCAAAGGCGCTGCCGTTGTTGTTCGCCGCAGACGAGACGGCGTAGAGCACTTCACTAAAGCCATGGATACCCGGGTTAAAGATGCCGCTGCGGCCGGCTTCGGTCATCAGTGCCAGCGCGGTGCCGAGCAGCACGAGGGCAGGTGTGACCAGAATGGCCAGCGCGGTTAATTTCATTTCCCGGACGTCGATTTTTTTGCCCAGGTATTCCGGGGTACGGCCAATCATCAGACCGGCAATAAACACCGCCAGCAGCACAAACAGCAGCATGCCGTAAAGACCAGAGCCCACGCCGCCAAACACCACTTCGCCAATCTGCATCAGCCACATTGGGATCATGCCACCCAGTGCCGTAAAGGAGTCATGCATGGCGTTAACCGCCCCGCACGAGGCTGCGGTGGTAACCACGGCAAACAAACTGCTGGACAGGATGCCAAAGCGACTCTCTTTCCCTTCCATGTTGATCGCGCTGTCAGCGCCCAGCGTCAGGAAATGCGGATTACCTTTCCATTCCGCCCACATCACCAGCGCGACGCAGACCACGAAGATCAAAGACATGGTCCACAGAAGGGTGCGTCCCTGACGGCGGTCGTTGACCACATCGCCAAAGGCAAAACAGAGCGCGGCGGGGATCAGGAAGATCGCCAGCATTTCGACAAAGTTGGTCAGCGCTGTTGGGTTTTCAAACGGATGCGACGAGTTGGCGTTGAAGAAGCCACCGCCGTTAGTCCCGAGCATCTTAATGGCTTCCTGCGAGGCCACCGGCCCCATAGGCAAAAGCTGTTTTGCCCCTTCCAGAGAGGTATACGGCGCGTAAGGCAGCAGGTTTTGCAGGGTACCTTGCTGAATAAAGAAAAGCGCGATAATGAGGGCAACAGGGAGCAGTATCCACAGCGTGATGCGTGTCAGATCGACCCATGCGTTGCCCAGCGTGCTGATATTTTGACGCGCAAAGGCACGCGTGAGCGCGAAGATCACCGCAATACCGGTAGCAGCAGAGAGGAAGTTTTGCACGGTTAACCCGGCCATCTGGCTAAAGTAGCTCAGCGTGGTTTCCCCGGCATAGGACTGCCAGTTGGTGTTAGTGACAAAGCTGACTGCCGTGTTCAGCGCCAGATGCCAGGACAGACCCGGTAACTGCTGTGGATTGAGCGGTAAGCTCCCCTGCAGCATCAGCATGCTGAAGAGGACGATGAGGCCGACAATATTCAGCAGCAGGAGCGCCATCAGATACTGGCGCCAGTTCATTTCCCCCTCCCGAATGCCCAGAACGCGCCAGATCCCTTTTTCAACGCGACCTGCCACCGGCAGCGCCATGTTGTTAATCATCCTTGCCAGTACTGTTCCCAGCGGTCTTGCCAGCAGGAACAACACCCCTAAAAAACTGGCAATAAGCAAAAACGCCTGAGCAGCCATCAGAATGCCTCCGCATTAATCAGGGCATAAACCAGATAACCCAATAACAGGAATACCAGCACGATGCCGGCAATAAGGCCTGCACTCACAATCCACCTCCGGGTGACATTTGTATTTGTGCTAACGGTAGGATTTATGGCGCAAAGATTTCGCAAAAATCAGGACGAGGGGTGTAAAAAAAGTATAAAAATGGCAAAGCCCACAATTTAACTATTGATAAGTAAATCGTTAACTTTTTTGTAACTTAATTACGGTGTGAATGTAAATTTTGGCTAAACGGCTAAAAATAAGTGGTCGGATGAGTAGTAAAATTACAAACAAAGCGATATTATTTTAGCCAGGTCACAGTTTTTGAATTTTCCGGAGTCAGTTTCCGGCCAACTACAGGGGAGAAAAATATGGATCTTTATAAAGAGTATCCGGCTCATATCGTGTTCATGCGTCGCGCTTTCGCCGTAGTGGCTGGCGTGCTGGCCCTGCCGGTGATGTTGTTCTGGAAAGATCGCGCACGTTTTTACAGCTATCTGCACCGTGTCTGGGCAAAAACCAGCGAGAAGCCGGTATGGATGGATCAGGCCGAAAAAGCGACCTGTGATTTCTACTAATAAAAAGACTACACACAGCAATAAACAAACCGCCTACAGCAATGTGGCGGTTTTTTTGTCTCTCCTGATTTGCGGTCCGTTGGGTGGTTTTCAGGCATATCTTCTTATTCTGAGTCATCAACTGCCACTACCTTATTTCATCCTGTCTACACTTCATGGCAAAGTAGTTCAATGCGTGCCTTTTTCGTTTTACGGCATGCCCTTACGGACATAATGGACAATTGCCTGGAGTTTTATGCCCACCCATCTGGTTTGGTTTCGCGCGGATCTGCGCCTGCATGACAACATCGCCCTGGCGGCAGCCTGTCGCTCTGAACACGCCCGCGTGCTGGCGCTGTTTATCGCTACTCCCGGACAGTGGCAGCAGCATGATATGGCCCCCCGACAAGCCGCTTATCTCTGTTCGCATCTGAATGCCCTGCAACGTTCGCTGGCGGAAAAAGGCATTCCGTTGATTTACAAAGAGGTCAGCGATTTTACCGCTCAGCTCAGCGCGGTACAGGAGGTGTGTCAGCAGAACGACGTTACGTATCTTTTTTACAACTACCAGTACGAATTCAATGAACAGCAGCGCGATCGCGAGCTTGAGCGCATCCTCGGGGATGTAGAGTGTCAGGGATTTGATGACAGCGTCATGCTGGCGCCGGGCAGCGTGATGACCGGCAATCGCGAGATGTATAAGGTCTTTACGCCGTTTAAAAATGCATTTATCAAACGGCTGAAAGAGGCGTTGCCGGAGTGTGTTGCCGCGCCGTCCGCACGAGGGGAGTGTGTAAACGACCTGCCTGAACTGACGTTTGACTATCCGCAACAGGCGTATGACCACTCTTTATTCCCGGCTGATGAAAAAGCGGCAATCGCGCAGCTGCGCCAGTTCTGCAAAACGGGGGCGGCCGCTTACGAGGCACGCCGGGATTTCCCCGCCATTGAAGGTACCAGCCGGTTGTCGGCCTGTTTAGCGCTGGGCGTGCTTTCTCCGCGCCAGTGTTTACACCGTCTTCTGGCAGAGCAGCCCCAGGCGCTGGAGGGGGGCGCTGGCTCGGTATGGCTTAACGAGCTTATCTGGCGCGAATTCTACCGTCATCTGATGACGTATCACCCTGAATTATGTAAACATCGTCCTTTCATTCGCTGGACCGAAAATGTGCAGTGGCAGCAAAACGAGATGCTGCTGCAGGCCTGGCAAAAGGGTGAAACCGGCTACCCGATTGTGGACGCCGCGATGCGCCAGCTGAATGAAACCGGATGGATGCACAACCGCCTGCGGATGATTACCGCCAGCTTCCTGGTGAAAGATCTGCTTATCGACTGGCGTGTCGGGGAGCGGTATTTTATTTCTCAGCTGATCGATGGCGATCTCGCGGCGAATAACGGCGGCTGGCAATGGGCGGCCTCGACCGGAACCGATGCGGCACCTTACTTCCGGATTTTTAATCCCACCACGCAGGGACAAAAATTTGATGCGGACGGGACGTTTATCCGCCACTGGTTGCCTGCGCTGAAAGCGGTTCCCGCTAAGGCGATCCACGACCCGTGGGCATGGGCGGACAAACAGGGCGTAACGCTCGATTATCCTCGTCCGATTGTTGAACATAAACAGGCGCGCGTCGCCACGCTGGCGGCGTACGAAGCGGCCCGCAAAGCGTAAGAGAGTCATGATGAAAAATACCGAACTGGAAAGTCTGATCAACGAAAAACTGAACAGCAGTGCCTTCAGCGACTACGGCCCGAACGGGTTACAGGTTGAAGGGCGCGACACGGTGCAAAAAATTATCACCGGTGTGACCGCCAGTCAGGCGTTGCTGGATGAAGCCGTGCGTCAGGAGGCCGATGCGGTCATCGTCCATCACGGCTATTTCTGGAAGAACGAATCACCGATCGTTCGCGGCATGAAGCGCAACCGTCTGAAAACGTTGCTGGCAAATGATATCAACCTCTATGGCTATCACCTGCCGCTGGACGCTCATCCCGAGCTTGGCAACAACGTCCAGCTCGCGCAGCTGTTAGGGATCACCGTGATGGGTGAAATTGAGCCGCTGGTACCGTGGGGCGAGCTGTCGATGCCGGTACCGGGTCTTGAGCTGGCCTCCTGGATTGAAGCTCGTCTGGGCCGCCGTCCGCTGTGGAGCGGCGATACCGGCCCGGATACGGTGAAGCGTGTCGCCTGGTGCACCGGTGGCGGTCAGGGCTTTATCGACAGCGCCGCGCGTTTTGGTGTTGATGCCTTTATTACCGGGGAAGTCTCAGAGCAGACCATCCATTCAGCCCGTGAACAGGGGCTGCATTTTTACGCGGCAGGTCACCACGCCACCGAGCGCGGCGGCATTCGCGCCCTGAGCGAATGGCTGACCGAAAATACCGATCTGGATGTCACCTTTATTGATATCCCTAACCCGGCCTGATGAGAGGTACCTGAGTGCAGCGAGCGCGTTGTTATCTTCTGGGGGAAACGGCGGTGGTGCTGGAGTTGGAGCCGCCCGTCACCCTTGCTACCCAAAAGCGTATCTGGCGGTTAACGCAGCGTCTGGTGGATGTGCCGGAGGTGGTTGAAGCGATCCCGGGGATGAATAACATCACCGTGGTGCTGCGTAATCCGCATACGCTGGCACTGGATGCCATTGAACGTTTACAGCGCTGGTGGGAGGAGAGCGAAGCGCTGGAGCCGGAATCCCGCACGATTGAGATCCCGGTGGTGTATGGGGGCACAGGGGGACCCGATCTTGGCGTGGTGGCTGAACACAGTGGGCTAACCGAAAAACAGGTCGTTGAGCTGCACGCCTCCGTTGATTATGTGGTCTGGTTTTTGGGATTCCAGCCGGGCTTCCCGTATCTGGGCGGACTCCCTTCGGCACTGCATACGCCACGTCGCGCTGAGCCGCGTCTGAGCGTGCCGGCGGGTACCGTCGCGATTGGCGGCGAACAGACGGGCATTTATCCGCTGGCGTCGCCGGGGGGCTGGCAGCTCATCGGACACACGTCTATGCCACTATTTGAACCGGGCCAGGACTCGCCGGTCCTCCTGCGTCCTGGCGACACCCTTCGCTTTATTCCGCAGAAGGAGGGGGTATGTTAACGCTTATTCGCGCCGGGCTTTATACCTCTGTTCAGGATGCGGGTCGCTTTGGCATGCGCCAGTCTGGCGTGAGCTACTGTGGTGCGCTGGACAGGCCAGCACTGGAGATTGCCAACGTGCTGGTGGGCAATCCCGGCAATACGGCTGCGCTCGAAATTACGCTGGGGCAGTGTGTCATTGAATTTAGTCAGGAGACCTGGTTTGCGTTAACCGGCGCCGGGTGCGATGCCACGCTTGATGGCAAAGCGGTCTGGACCGGCTGGCGGCTGCGGGCAAAAGCCGGACAGCGTTTAACGCTTAAGCGTCCTCAGCATGGGGTTCGCAGTTATCTTGCCGTTGCCGGTGGGATTGACGTGCCGGAGGTGCTGGGCTCATCCAGTACCGATCAGAAAGCCGGAATTGGCGGCCACGAAGGACGTTTGTTGCGCGATGGCGATCGTCTGGCGATAAAACCGTCAACGCGGCACTTTTCAACCGCGCAGGGTGTAAAACAGCTCCTGTGGGGAAACCAGATCCGCGCCCTGCCGGGGCCGGAGTATCAGGAATTTGATGAGGTGTCTCAGGAGTCTTTCTGGCGCTCGCCGTGGAAGATTAGCCCGCAGAGTAACCGCATGGGGTATCGTCTTCAGGGGCAGCCGCTGACCCGTACGACGGACCGCGAACTGCTTTCACACGGTCTGTTGCCCGGTGTCATTCAGGTACCGGGTAACGGTCAACCGATTGTGTTGATGAACGATGCACAGACCACGGGCGGTTACCCGCGCATCGCCTGCATCATTGAGGCCGATCGCTACCATCTGGCGCAAATCCCTCTCGGACAGCCGATTCACTTCGTGCAATGCTCCCTGGAGGAGGCGCTGAAGGCGCGGCAGGACCAGCAGCGTTATCTGGAACAACTGGCGTGGAGGCTTGATGGTAAAGATTGATTTAAACGCCGATCTGGGCGAGGGCGGCAGCGCCGACGCTGAACTGATGACCCTGGTCACCTCGGTGAATATCGCCTGCGGTTTTCACGCGGGTGATGCCCAAACGATGCTGGCGAGCGTGCGCAGTGCCATCAAAAATGGTGTTGCGATAGGGGCGCATCCGAGCTTCCCTGACCGGGAGAATTTTGGCCGCACGGCGATGGATCTCCCGCCCAAAACGGTCTACGCCCAGACGCTTTACCAGATTGGCGCGCTCGAGGCGATTGTGCGTTCGCAGCAGGGCGCGCTGCGCCACGTGAAGCCGCACGGCATGCTCTATAATCAGGCGGCGAACGACCCCGCGCTGGCAGAGGCTATCGCCCGGGCAGTGTTCGATTGCAACCCACAACTGATCCTGGTTGGCCTGGCGGGGAGCGAGCTGATTCGCGCCGGTCAGCGTCTGGGGTTAACCACCCGCCAGGAAGTGTTTGCCGACCGAGGCTATCAGCCCGACGGAACCCTGGTTCCCCGTTCCCGGCCCAACGCGCTGATCACCGATGAGTCTCTGGCGCTGGCGCAGACCCTTCAGATGGTGCGCGAGGGAACAGTAACAACGGTTGAAGGTACAACGGCCAGCGTTCAGGCTGACACAGTATGCTTACACGGTGATGGCGAGCACGCGCTGCAGTTTGCCCGCCGCTTACGGGCGGCGTTTGCAGAGCAGGGGATCCTCGTCAGCGCCTGAAAATCATAAGGATAAAGAGATGCCAGAAGGCCCGGAGATCCGCCGCGCTGCGGATAGCCTCGAGGCGGCGATAAAAGGCAAACCCCTGACGGACGTCTGGTTTGCTTTTCCTCAACTGAAGCCGTTTGAAGCACCGCTGGTGGGACAAACGGTGACCCACATCGAAACGCGGGGAAAGGCGTTACTCACGCATTTTTCTCATAACCTGACGTTATACAGCCACAACCAGCTTTATGGCGTCTGGCGGGTGGTTAACACCAACGAGCAGCCGCAAACCACCCGTGTGCTGCGCGTCAGGCTGCAAACCGCGGATAAAGCGATTTTGCTGTATAGCGCGTCTGATATCGAAATGTTAACGCCGGAGCAACTGCTTACGCACCCGTTCTTACAGCGGGTCGGGCCGGACGTGCTGGATATGCGTCTGACGGCGAACGATGTCAAAGCCCGCCTGTTATCCCCTAAATTCCGCAACCGGCAATTTTCCGGGCTACTGCTCGATCAGGCGTTCCTGGCCGGATTAGGCAATTACCTTCGCGTCGAAATTCTCTGGGAGGTCGGGCTGGCGGCGCAGCATAAAGCGTCGCAGTTGAGCGATGACCAGCTGGAAGTGCTCTCTCACGCGCTGCTGGATATTCCGCGGCTATCGTACAACACCCGCGGCGTGGTAGATGACAACAAGCATCACGGGGCGCTATTCCGCTTTAAGGTGTTTCATCGGGCGGGGAAGAGGTGCGAGCGGTGCGGTGGGGTGATTGAGAAGACAACGCTCTCTTCACGACCGTTTTACTGGTGTCCCGGGTGCCAGAGGTAAAAAGTAAAACGGTAACCCTCAGGTTACCGTTTTTAATGTTTTCACCCTCTCCCGGTGGGAGAGGGGCGGGGTGAGGGCATCAGGCCGCACCCACGTCTTTTAGCGCTTAAGATCAGACTTAAAATCACGCTGCTCGTAGCCGGTATACAGCTGACGAGGACGGGCGATTTTCATGCCTTCGCTGTGCATTTCGTTCCAGTGCGCAATCCAGCCCACGGTACGTGCCATGGCGAAGATCACGGTGAACATGGATGACGGAATGCCCATCGCTTTCAGAATAATGCCAGAGTAGAAGTCTACGTTCGGGTAGAGTTTCTTCTCGATGAAGTACGGGTCGTTCAGCGCGATGTGTTCCAGCTCCATCGCCACTTCCAGCAGATCGTCTTTGGTGCCCAGCTCTTTCAGCACTTCGTGGCAGGTTTCACGCATCACGGTTGCACGTGGGTCGTAGTTTTTGTACACACGGTGACCGAAGCCCATCAGACGGAAGGAGTCATTCTTGTCTTTCGCGCGGCGCACGAATTCAGGAATGTGCTCAACGGTGCTGATCTCTTCCAGCATCTTCAGTGCAGCTTCGTTCGCGCCGCCGTGCGCCGGTCCCCACAGGGAGGCGATGCCCGCAGCGATACAGGCGAACGGGTTCGCACCTGAAGAGCCTGCGGTACGGACGGTGGAGGTAGAGGCGTTCTGTTCATGGTCAGCGTGCAGGATCAGAATACGGTCCATCGCGCGTTCCAGCACCGGGTTCACTTCGTACTCTTCGCACGGCGTGGAGAACATCATGCGCAGGAAGTTACCGGCATAGGAGAGGTCGTTACGTGGATACACGAACGGCTGACCGATGGAGTATTTGTAGCACATCGCTGCCATGGTTGGCATTTTGGACAGCAGGCGGAACGCGGCGATATCGCGGTGGCGTGGGTTATTCACGTCAAGGGAGTCGTGGTAGAACGCCGCCAGCGCACCGGTAATCCCGCACATCACCGCCATCGGGTGAGAGTCACGACGGAACGCATGGAACAGACGGGTAATCTGCTCATGGATCATGGTGTGACGGGTGACGGTGGTTTTGAATTCATCATACTGAGCCTGCGTCGGCTTTTCGCCGTTCAGCAGGATGTAGCACACTTCCAGATAGTTGGATTCGGTGGCTAACTGATCGATGGGGAAGCCGCGATGGAGCAGGATACCTTCGTCACCGTCAATGTAGGTGATTTTGGATTCGCAAGATGCGGTAGAGGTAAATCCAGGGTCAAAGGTGAACACTCCTTTGGAACCCAGCGTACGGATATCAATAACATCCTGACCGAGCGTGCCTTTTAGCACATCCAGTTCAATAGCATCACCACCGTTGAGGGTGAGTTTTGCCTTTGTATCAGCCATTTACGGTCTCCTTAGCGCCTTATGCTTAAGACTGCGCTTTACCGGATTTGCTTTCAGCTGTTAATCACCGTTACCAGATTGTTATTTGGCTTACCGCTCAGCTCACGAGGACAAACCAGGGTACAGAGCTATGGCGCCTTGCAGGTAAACGAATGAAATATCAGTGAAACAACAGCAAATCAGCGTTTTTGCAGTCCGAATTTTTCAAACCTGTATATCACTAATAACTGTCCTGATAACTTCGGTCAATACCATCACACTGTTACATAACTATTTGTCAGGTGAAAGAGAGACCTCATAACTTTTGCGCATTATATGCCTTTTCTGATGACGTTTGTAACAATATTGTTTAACATTTGTCAAATCAGATGATTAAAAATTAAAAAGATGTTGTTATCGTGACCCTGATCACTGTTCCAGAGAAAACCCGACAAACTGTATGTAGGTTAATTGTAATGATTTTGTGAACGGCCTATACTGCCGCCAGGTCTCCGGAACACCCTGCAATCCCGAGCCACCCAGCGTTGTAACGTGTCGTTTTAGCATTTGGAAGCAATGTTTTGCATGACGCGCAGTTATAGAAAAGGAACGCTGTCTGACCCGCATCGCAGTCCGGAGGAAGGAAACAATAAGAACAGCATGTGGGCGTTATTCATGATAAGAAATGTGAAAAAACAAAGACCTGTCAATCTGGATCTCAAAACGATCCGGTTCCCCGTAACAGCAATAGCGTCCATTCTGCACCGTGTATCGGGTGTGATTACGTTTGTGGCGGTAGGCATTCTGCTGTGGTTACTGGGCACCAGCCTCTCTTCTCCTGAAGGATTCCTCCAGGCCTCTGCCATCATGAACAGCTTCTTCGTGAAATTCATCATGTGGGGCATTCTGACTGCGCTGGCGTACCACGTTGTGGTGGGTATTCGCCATATGCTGATGGACTTTGGTTACCTGGAAGAGACTTTCGAAGCCGGGAAACGTTCCGCTAACATTTCATTTGTGATTACAGTCGTGCTTTCACTTCTCGCAGGAGTTCTCGTATGGTAAGCAACGCCTCCGCATTAGGACGCAACGGCGTACATGACTTCATTCTGGTCCGTGCTACCGCCATCGTTCTCACCCTCTACATCATCTATATGATCGGTTTCTTCGCGACCAGCGGCACGCTGACGTGGGAAATCTGGAGTGGGTTCTTCGGATCTGCCTTCACCAAAGTGTTCACCCTGCTGGCGCTGTTCTCCATTCTTATTCATGCCTGGATTGGCATGTGGCAGGTGTTGACCGATTACGTTAAACCGCTGGCAATTCGCCTTCCTCTGCAGCTGGCCATTGTCGTTGCACTGGTGGTTTACGTTATTTATGGATTCGTTGTGGTGTGGGGTGTGTAATGAAACTGCCAGTCAGAGAATTTGATGCTGTTGTGATTGGTGCGGGTGGCGCAGGTATGCGCGCCGCGCTGCAAATTTCCCAGAGCGGCCAGACCTGTGCGCTGCTCTCTAAAGTATTCCCGACCCGTTCCCACACGGTATCTGCGCAGGGCGGTATTACCGTTGCGCTGGGTAACTCCCATGAAGATAACTGGGAATGGCACATGTACGATACGGTAAAAGGGTCCGATTATATCGGCGACCAGGATGCCATCGAATATATGTGTAAGACTGGCCCGGAAGCGATTCTGGAGCTGGATCATATGGGTCTGCCGTTCTCCCGTCTGGAAAATGGCACCATCTATCAACGTCCGTTTGGCGGCCAGTCGAAAAACTTCGGCGGCGAGCAGGCGGCACGTACCGCGGCAGCGGCTGACCGTACCGGTCACGCGCTGCTGCATACTCTGTATCAGCAGAACCTGAAAAACCACACTACTATCTTCTCCGAGTGGTATGCGCTGGATCTGGTGAAAAACGCCGATGGCGCGATTGTTGGTTGTACCGCGCTGTGCATTGAAACCGGTGAAGTGGTCTACTTCAAAGCGCGCGCAACCGTGCTGGCGACCGGCGGTGCAGGGCGTATTTACCAGTCCACCACTAACGCCCACATCAATACCGGTGACGGCGTTGGGATGGCTATCCGCGCTGGCGTGCCGGTGCAGGATATGGAGATGTGGCAGTTCCACCCAACCGGTATCGCCGGCGCGGGCGTTCTGGTGACAGAAGGCTGCCGTGGTGAAGGCGGTTACCTGCTGAACAAACACGGCGAACGTTTCATGGAACGTTATGCCCCGAATGCGAAAGACCTGGCGGGTCGTGATGTGGTGGCGCGTTCCATCATGATCGAAATCCGTGAAGGTCGCGGCTGTGATGGCCCATGGGGTCCACACGCCAAGCTGAAACTCGACCACCTGGGTAAAGAGGTACTGGAATCCCGTCTGCCGGGTATTCTGGAGCTGTCCCGTACCTTCGCCCACGTCGACCCGGTGAAAGAGCCAATTCCGGTTATTCCTACCTGCCACTACATGATGGGCGGTATTCCGACCAAAGTGACCGGTCAGGCATTGACCGTGAACGAGCAGGGCGAAGATGTGGTCATCCCAGGCCTGTTCGCGGTAGGCGAAATTGCCTGCGTATCCGTACACGGTGCCAACCGTCTGGGGGGGAACTCCCTGCTGGACCTGGTGGTGTTTGGTCGTGCGGTGGGTCTGCACCTGCAGGAATCCATTGCCGAACAGGGCGCGCTGCGTGACGCCACTGACGACGAAATTGATGCATCGCTTGAGCGTCTGAACCGCTGGAACGGTAACCGTAACGGTGAAGATCCGGTGCAAATCCGCAAAGCGCTGCAGGAATGTATGCAGCACAACTTCTCGGTATTCCGTGAAGGTGACGCGATGGCGAAAGGTCTTGAGCAACTGAAAGCGATCCGCGAGCGCCTGAAAAACGCCCGTCTGGATGATACTTCCAGCGAGTTCAACACCCAGCGCGTTGAGTGTCTTGAGCTGGATAACCTGATGGAAACCGCGTTCGCAACCGCGATGTCGGCCAACTTCCGTACCGAAAGCCGTGGCGCGCATAGCCGCTTCGACTTCCCGGATCGTGACGATGAAAACTGGCTGTGCCATTCCCTGTATCTGCCAGAGTCGGAAACCATGACGCGCCGTCAGGTGAACATGGAACCGAAACTGCGTCCGGCGTTCCCGCCGAAGATTCGTACTTACTAATGCGGAGACAGGACAATGAAACTCGAATTCTCAGTTTATCGTTATAACCCGGATGTAGATGACGCTCCGCGCATGCAGGATTACACGCTGGAAGCGGAAGAAGGTCGTGACATGATGCTGCTGGATGCGTTAATCCAGCTGAAAGAAAAAGATCCGACACTGTCGTTCCGTCGCTCCTGCCGTGAAGGGGTGTGTGGCTCTGACGGCGTCAACATGAACGGCAAAAATGGTCTGGCCTGCATCACGCCAATTTCCGCGTTGCAGCGCCCGGGCCAGAAAATTGTTATCCGTCCTCTGCCAGGCCTGCCGGTCGTGCGTGATTTGGTGGTAGACATGGGGCAATTCTATGCACAATATGAGAAGATTAAACCTTACTTATTGAATAATGGGCAAAATCCACCCGCTCGTGAGCATTTACAGTCTCCCGAGCAGCGTGAAAAACTCGACGGCTTGTATGAGTGTATTCTCTGTGCATGTTGTTCAACGTCGTGCCCGTCGTTCTGGTGGAACCCGGACAAGTTCATCGGCCCGGCCGGTCTGCTGGCTGCCTATCGCTTCCTGATCGATAGCCGCGACACCGAAACCGATAGTCGTCTGGAAGGTTTAAGTGACGCTTTCAGCGTATTCCGCTGCCATAGCATCATGAACTGCGTCAGTGTGTGTCCGAAGGGGCTGAACCCGACGCGCGCCATCGGCCATATTAAGTCGATGCTGCTGCAGCGCAGTGCGTAAGTAAGTAGTGAGAGGGGGCGCTGTTCCCCCTCACCCTAACCCTCTCCCAAAGGGAGAGGGGATAGATTGCAGAAACCTTTAAAAACTGCCCTGAAGTCTAGACAGTTTCTAAAGGTTCCTTCGCGGGCCAAATGAAAAGAGCTCGCAGGTGAACCCCGGCACGTACACGCGGTGTGCGTGGTAGTTTCTACGGCGAAAGTAAGCATAAAAATGCTTAAGGGATCACGATGCAGAACGGCGCAATGAAAGCCTGGCTGGACTCTTCTTACCTCTCTGGTGCCAACCAGAGCTGGATAGAACAGCTCTATGAAGACTTCTTAACCGATCCTGACTCAGTGGACGCAAACTGGCGTTCCATGTTCCAGCAGTTGCCTGGCACGGGAGTCAAACCGGATCAATTCCATTCCAAAACACGTGATTATTTCCGTCGTCTGGCGAAGGATGCCTCACGTTACTCTTCTGCGATTTCCGACCCTGACACCAACGCGAAGCAGGTTAAAGTCCTGCAGCTTATTAACGCTTATCGCTTCCGCGGTCACCAGCATGCGAATCTCGATCCGCTGGGACTGTGGAAACAAGACCGTGTGGCGGATCTCGATCCGGCGTATCACGATCTGACCGAGGCCGATTTCCAGGAAAGCTTTAACGTAGGTTCTTTTGCCATCGGTAAAGACACGATGAAGCTGGGCGATCTGATCGACGCCCTCAAGCAAACCTACTGCGGCTCCATCGGCGCGGAATACATGCATATCACTTCTACCGAAGAGAAACGCTGGATCCAGCAGCGTATCGAATCCGTAGCGGGCCACGCGACCTTCTCGGCTGACGAGAAAAAACGCTTCCTGAACGAACTGACCGCAGCGGAAGGGCTTGAGCGCTATCTGGGCGCGAAGTTCCCGGGCGCAAAACGCTTCTCGCTGGAAGGCGGCGATGCGTTAGTGCCAATGCTGAAAGAGCTGATTCGTCATGCAGGCAAGAGCGGTACCCGTGAAGTGGTACTGGGCATGGCGCACCGTGGTCGTCTGAACGTGCTGGTCAACGTGCTGGGTAAAAAACCGCAGGACCTGTTCGACGAATTCGCGGGCAAACATAAAGAACATCTCGGCACCGGTGACGTGAAGTACCACATGGGCTTCTCGTCTGATATCGAAACCGAAGGCGGTCTGGTTCACCTGGCGCTGGCGTTTAACCCGTCGCACCTGGAGATCGTCAGCCCGGTAGTTATCGGTTCCGTGCGCGCGCGTCTGGATCGTCTGGACGAGCCAAGCAGCAACAAAGTGCTGCCAATCACCATTCACGGTGATGCGGCGGTCACAGGGCAGGGCGTGGTTCAGGAAACCCTGAACATGTCCAAAGCGCGTGGTTATGAAGTGGGCGGTACCGTTCGTATCGTCATCAACAACCAGGTGGGCTTCACAACGTCTAACCCACTGGATGCGCGTTCAACCCCTTACTGCACCGACATCGGCAAGATGGTACAGGCGCCAATCTTCCACGTGAACGCGGATGACCCGGAAGCGGTCGCCTTCGTGACCCGTCTGGCGCTGGACTTCCGTAACACCTTCAAACGCGATGTGTTCATCGATCTGTTCTGCTACCGCCGTCACGGCCACAACGAAGCCGACGAGCCAAGTGCAACCCAGCCGTTGATGTACCAGAAAATCAAAAAACACCCGACGCCGCGCAAAATCTACGCTGACAAGCTGGAAAGCGAAAAAGTGGCGACGCTGGAAGATGCGACCGAAATGGTCAACCTCTACCGCGACGCGCTGGATGCGGGTGAGTGCGTGGTGAAAGAGCTGCGTCCGATGAACATGCACTCCTTTACCTGGTCGCCGTACCTCAACCACGAGTGGGATGAGAGCTACCCGAACAAGGTCGAGATGAAGCGCCTGCAGGAGCTGGCTAAACGCATCAGCACCGTGCCAGACGCCATCGAGATGCAGTCTCGCGTGGCAAAAATTTATGCTGACCGTCAGTCTATGGCGGCAGGTGAGAAGCTGTTCGACTGGGGCGGTGCAGAAACGCTGGCTTACGCGACGCTGGTTGACGAAGGTATTCCTGTTCGTCTGTCCGGTGAAGATGCGGGCCGTGGCACCTTCTTCCACCGTCACGCGGTAGTTCACAACCAGTCTAACGGTTCAACCTACACCCCGCTGCAGCACGTGCATAACGGTCAGGGCCAGTTCAAGGTCTGGGACTCCGTGCTCTCTGAAGAAGCGGTGCTGGCCTTCGAATACGGTTACGCTACCGCAGAGCCGCGTACGCTGACCATCTGGGAAGCGCAGTTCGGTGACTTCGCCAACGGTGCTCAGGTGGTTATCGACCAGTTCATCTCTTCTGGCGAACAGAAATGGGGCCGTATGTGTGGCCTGGTGATGCTCCTGCCACATGGTTATGAAGGCCAGGGTCCTGAGCACTCCTCCGCGCGCCTGGAACGTTATCTGCAGCTCTGCGCTGAGCAGAACATGCAGGTTTGCGTACCGTCCACCCCGGCTCAGGTTTACCACATGCTGCGTCGTCAGGCGCTGCGCGGTATGCGCCGTCCGCTGGTGGTCATGTCACCAAAATCCCTGCTGCGTCACCCACTGGCGGTGTCCAGCCTGGATGAGCTGGCGAATGGCACCTTCCTGCCTGCCATCGGTGAGATTGATGAACTGGATCCGCAGGCTGTGAAGCGTGTGGTGATGTGTTCTGGTAAGGTTTATTACGACCTGCTGGAACAGCGCCGTAAGAACGATCAGAAAGATGTCGCCATCGTGCGTATCGAACAGCTTTATCCATTCCCGCACCAGGCGGTGCAGGAAGCGCTGAAACCGTACGCTCACGTGCATGATTTTGTCTGGTGCCAGGAAGAGCCGCTCAACCAGGGCGCATGGTACTGCAGCCAGCATCATTTCCGTGAAGTGATTCCATTTGGGTCTGCCCTGCGTTATGCAGGTCGCCCGGCCTCCGCCTCTCCGGCGGTAGGGTATATGTCCGTTCACCAGAAGCAGCAACAAGATCTGGTCAATGACGCGCTGAACGTCGATTAATTAAAGGATACATAATGAGTAGCGTAGATATTCTTGTTCCCGACCTGCCTGAATCTGTAGCAGATGCGACCGTCGCTACCTGGCATAAAAAACCAGGCGATGCCGTTAAGCGCGATGAAGTGCTGGTAGAAATCGAAACTGACAAAGTGGTACTGGAAGTACCGGCTTCGGCGGATGGCGTTCTGGACGCGGTGCTGGAAGACGAAGGCACCACCGTAACCTCTCGCCAGATCCTGGGTCGCCTGCGTGAAGGCAACAGCGCGGGCAAAGAGTCCAGCGCGAAGTCTGAAGAGAAAGCCTCTACGCCGGCTCAGCGCCAGCAGGCTTCTCTGGAAGAACAGACCAACGACGCGCTCAGCCCGGCGATCCGTCGCCTGCTGGCTGAACACAGCCTTGACCCGGCAGCCATCAAAGGTACCGGTGTAGGCGGTCGTCTGACCCGTGAAGACATCGACAAACACCTGGCGAAAGCGCCTGCTCAGGCAGAAGCGAAAGCCCCTGTGGCAGCCCCAGCAGCACAGCCTGCTCTGGGTGCGCGCAGTGAAAAACGCGTGCCAATGACTCGCCTGCGTAAGCGTGTGGCAGAGCGTCTGCTGGAAGCGAAAAACTCCACCGCGATGCTGACCACCTTCAACGAAGTGAACATGAAGCCAATCATGGACCTGCGTAAGCAGTACGGTGACGCGTTTGAAAAACGTCACGGTATCCGTCTGGGCTTTATGTCCTTCTACGTGAAAGCGGTTGTTGAAGCGCTGAAACGCTACCCGGAAGTGAACGCGTCCATCGATGGTGATGACGTGGTTTACCACAACTATTTCGACGTCAGCATGGCGGTGTCTACGCCACGTGGTCTGGTGACTCCGGTTCTGCGTGATGTGGATACCCTGGGTATGGCCGACATCGAGAAAAATATTAAAGAGCTGGCCGTGAAAGGCCGCGACGGCAAGCTGACCGTAGACGACCTGACCGGCGGTAACTTCACCATTACCAACGGCGGCGTGTTTGGCTCGCTGATGTCTACCCCGATCATCAACCCGCCGCAGAGCGCGATCCTGGGTATGCACGCCATTAAAGATCGTCCGATGGCGGTAGACGGTAAAGTGGAGATCCTGCCAATGATGTATCTGGCGCTCTCTTACGATCACCGTCTGATCGACGGCCGCGAGTCCGTGGGCTTCCTGGTAGCGATTAAAGAGCTGCTGGAAGATCCAACGCGTCTGCTGCTGGACGTCTAGTCCCTTTTAGCATCACCTGCCCTGTAGGCCGGATACGCCTTGCACCGGCCTGCAGGTTTGAAGATAACGATTACCCTGAAGGATGGATAGAACACATGAACTTACATGAATATCAGGCCAAACAGCTGTTTGCCCGGTATGGCTTACCGGCTCCGGTGGGTTATGCCTGTACTACCCCGCGTGAAGCAGAAGAAGCCGCATCTAAAATCGGTTCCGGCCCGTGGGTAGTTAAATGTCAGGTTCACGCTGGTGGCCGTGGTAAAGCGGGCGGTGTGAAGGTTGTTAAGAGCAAAGAAGAAATTCGTGCATTTGCTGAACATTGGCTCGGCAAGCGTCTGGTCACTTACCAGACAGATGCGAACGGCCAGCCAGTCAACCAGATCCTGGTTGAAGCGGCAACCGACATCGCGAAAGAGCTGTATCTGGGCGCGGTGGTAGACCGTAGCTCGCGTCGCGTGGTGTTCATGGCGTCTACCGAAGGCGGCGTGGAAATCGAAAAAGTGGCAGAAGAGACGCCACACCTGATCCATAAAGTGGCTATCGATCCACTGGCAGGTCCAATGCCTTACCAGGGCCGTGAGCTGGCGTTCAAACTGGGTCTGGAAGGCAAGCTGGTTCAGCAGTTCACCAAGATCTTCATGGGGCTGGCGACCATCTTCCTGGAGCGCGATCTGGCGCTGATCGAGATCAACCCGCTGGTGATCACCACTCAGGGCGATCTGATCTGCCTCGATGGCAAACTGGGTGCTGACGGCAATGCCCTGTTCCGCCAGCCAGATCTGCGCGAAATGCGTGACCAGTCTCAGGAAGACCCGCGTGAAGCACAGGCTGCTCAGTGGGAGCTGAACTACGTGGCGCTGGATGGCAACATCGGCTGCATGGTTAACGGTGCGGGCCTGGCGATGGGCACCATGGACATCGTTAAGCTGCACGGCGGCGAGCCAGCGAACTTCCTCGACGTAGGGGGGGGCGCAACCAAAGAGCGCGTAACCGAAGCGTTCAAAATCATTCTCTCTGACGACAACGTGAAAGCCGTTCTGGTGAACATCTTCGGCGGTATCGTACGTTGCGACCTGATCGCAGACGGCATCATCGGCGCGGTAGAAGAAGTGGGCGTTAACGTTCCGGTTGTTGTGCGTCTGGAAGGTAACAACGCTGAACTCGGCGCGAAAAAACTGGCTGACAGCGGCCTGAATATTATTGCAGCGAAAAGTCTGACGGATGCAGCTCAGCAGGTTGTTGCCGCAGTGGAGGGGAAATAATGTCAGTTTTAATCAATAAAGATACCAAGGTTATCTGCCAGGGCTTCACCGGTAGCCAGGGGACTTTCCACTCCGAGCAGGCGATTGCCTACGGTACGCAGATGGTTGGCGGTGTAACACCAGGTAAAGGTGGCACCACGCACCTGGGCCTGCCGGTGTTCAACACCGTGCGTGAAGCCGTAGAAGCGACGGGCGCAACCGCGACCGTTATCTACGTTCCGGCACCGTTCTGCAAAGACTCCATTCTGGAAGCGATCGACGCTGGCATCAAACTGATCATCACCATCACTGAAGGTATCCCGACGCTGGATATGCTGATCGTGAAAGTGAAGCTGGACGAAGCGGGCGTGCGCATGATCGGCCCGAACTGCCCAGGCGTGATCACCCCAGGCGAATGCAAAATCGGCATCATGCCAGGTCACATTCACAAGCCGGGCAAAGTGGGTATCGTTTCCCGTTCCGGTACGCTGACCTATGAAGCGGTTAAGCAGACCACCGACTACGGCTTCGGCCAGTCCACCTGTGTGGGCATCGGCGGTGACCCAATCCCAGGCTCTAACTTCATCGACATCCTGAAGCTATTCCAGGAAGATCCACAGACCGAAGCGATCGTCATGATCGGTGAGATCGGTGGTAGCGCGGAAGAAGAAGCGGCTGCTTACATCAAAGAACACGTAACCAAGCCAGTAGTCGGTTACATCGCGGGTGTGACGGCGCCGAAAGGTAAGCGTATGGGTCACGCAGGCGCGATTATCGCCGGTGGTAAAGGTACGGCTGATGAGAAATTCGCAGCGCTGGAAGCCGCAGGCGTGAAGACCGTTCGCAGCCTGGCGGATATCGGCGAAGCACTGAAATCCATCATTAAGTAAGTCCTCTCTGCGCCCTGAAAGGGGCGCGTTGAAATAAAAAATGTCCGTTTCGACATGGTTGGCCGCTGTAAAGCGGCCTTTTTTATTGCCTGCGTTTCGCCACGAGGGTGAATTTGTAATCGTCGGTATTGAACACGTTGCGGCTGTATTCGAAAACCCGGCCATCTTTCAGGAAACCGCGGGAGACTTTTTCCAGGATCGGTTTTGCCGGATCGAGCGCCAGCGCAGCAATCGCCTCTTCTGAGGGCATGACCGGCACCAGCTCCTGTTCACTGCGATCGATGACCAGCTTTTTGATCTGTTCAACGTAGTGGTATTTCGACTTTTCCATCACTTCCCAGGTGAGGTCGGGGAACATCGCCAGCGGCATCCAGGTTTCTTCCAGGTTTACCGGCTTCTGCTTGATGAAGCGTACGCGCTTGACGTGCCAGACCTTATCATCTTCGCCAATTGCCAGCGTAGCCGCGAGTCTTGTATCGGCTTTTACCACTTCAAAAATTTTGACGTCGCTGTGCGTATCAACGTTGCGATCCGCCAGTTTTTCGTAAAAGCCGGTGAGCTGGTAAATGTCGTAATTCACCCGCTCCTCTTTTACATAGGAACCACTGCCCTGGATGCTTTCGATGATCTGTTCGTCGGCAAGGAGTTTCAGGGCCTGCCGGACGGTGACGCGGCTGACGCTAAACGCCTCCTGAAGGCTGGATTCCGTTGGTAGCGCGTCACCCGGTTTTAATTCTCCGGCGTTAATTTTTTCGCGGAAGACATCCGCTATCTGCCGGTATCGCGGTTTGTTGCCCATTTTATCGCGCCTGATTAATACCTTTTCTGAGAATTATGCATTCAACTAATGATTTGTAAATAATACAACTTAAATACAAATTTTGATGTTAGTGAAAATGATCACATAAATGTATTATCCGCTCTGCCACAATCCTTCGCAGACTATAACGATGCAACTGTGAGGATCTCTATGAACCTGACGACCCTGACCGATCCGCGTGCTGTCTGCGTTCAGGCGCAGTTTACCCGCCGTGATGAGGCAATACGTCAGCTCGCGATGCGGCTGGAGGCGCTGGGCAAAATCACTGACGCCGAGGCTTTTCTGGTGGACGTTTTTCAACGGGAATCGCTTGGCCCAACCGCGCTGGGTGAGGGGCTGGCTGTCCCCCATGGCAAATCGGCCACGGTAAAAGAGGCGGCATTTGCCGTCGCAACGCTGTGCGAGCCGCTGGAATGGGAAGGGGTGGACGGGCCGGAAGAGGTCACGCTCATTTTCCTGCTCGCGATCCCTCCGGCGGAAGCCGGATCAACGCATATTGAGGTGTTAACGGCGCTCACGTCTCGCCTGGCGGATGACGATCTCAGGGCCCGCGTAATGGCTGCGACCATGGCCGAAGGTGTGCTGACCGCGCTGGACGCCGCGCCCGGGGAGCAGGCCGACGCCATCCAGGAGAGTGCCCCGACTATTGTCTGCGTTACCGCCTGCCCGGCCGGGATTGCCCACACCTATATGGCGGCGGAATATCTGGAAAAAGCGGGACGCAGGATGGGCGTCAACGTGGTGGTGGAAAAGCAGGGGGCGAACGGCATTGAGGGGCGCCTCACGTCGCAGCAACTGCAGGAGGCCAGAGCATGTATCTTTGCCGCAGAAGTGGCGATCAAAGAGAGTGAACGCTTTGCGGGGATCCCCACCGTTTCCGTACCCGTTGCGGAACCACTACGCCATGCTGAAGCGTTAATAGAACGCGCGCTGGCGTTAAAGCCTGCCGACGCTGCGCGTCATGCGCCCGTCGATACCGAAACAAAAAAGAGTGTCAAAACCGAGCTCAAGCAGGCGCTCCTGAGCGGCATCTCCTTTGCGGTGCCGTTGATTGTCGCCGGTGGTACGGTGCTGGCCGTGTCGGTATTGCTGGCGCAAATTCTGGGGCTGCAGCACTTATTCGATCAGGAAAACTCGTGGCTGTGGATGTACCGCAAGCTTGGCGGCGGCATGCTTGGCATGCTGATGGTTCCCGTTCTGGCGGCGTATACCGCTTATTCACTGGCGGATAAACCGGCGCTGACGCCGGGTTTCGCTGCCGGTCTGGCTGCCAATATGATTGGTTCCGGTTTTCTGGGGGCCATCGCAGGCGGGCTGATTGCGGGCTACCTGATGCGCTGGGTGAAAAATCACATTCGCCTCAGTAGCCGCTTCAACGGCTTCTTAACCTTTTATCTTTATCCGGTTATTGGCGTGCTGGGCGCAGGCAGCCTGATGCTGTTTGTGATCGGCGAACCGGTGGCCTGGATAAACAACGCGCTCACCGCCTGGCTTAATGGTCTTTCTGGCGCGAATGCGCTGCTCCTGGGCGCGATCCTTGGCTTTATGTGTTCGTTCGATTTGGGCGGGCCGGTCAACAAAGCCTCCTACGCGTTCTGCCTCGGGGCGATGGCCAACGGGGTGTATGGCCCCTATGCGATTTTCGCCTCCGTCAAGATGGTCTCGGCCTTTACCGTGACGGCGTCAACGATGCTGGCGCCGAGATTGTTTAAACCGTTTGAAATTGAAACCGGCAAATCAACGTGGCTGCTTGGCCTCGCGGGCATTACCGAAGGGGCGATACCGATGGCGGTTGAAGATCCCCTCCGCGTCATTGGCTCATTTGTGCTGGGCTCCATGGTGACAGGGGCGATTGTTGGCGCGATGGGGATCGGCCTGTCCACGCCGGGCGCAGGCATTTTCTCGCTCTTTTTACTTCATGATGCAGGGCTGAGCGGTGTGGTTGCAGCGGCAGGCTGGTTTGGTGCGGCGCTGGTGGGGACCGCTATCTCCACATTTATTCTGCTGCTCTGGCGACGTCAGGCGGTCAAAACGGGCAAATACATCACTGAAGGCGCCATACCGTAAAACGCACAACACAGGAAACGAAGATGAAAGCTGTATCTCGCGTTCATATCACGCCGCATATGCACTGGGACCGTGAGTGGTACTTCACCACCGAAGAGTCGCGTATTCTTCTGGTCAATAATATGGAAGAGATCCTGACCCGTCTGGAGCAGGACGAGGCCTATAAATATTACGTTCTCGACGGACAGACGGCAGTGCTGGAGGATTACTTTGCCGTCAAGCCCGAAAACCGCTCGCGGGTGAAGGTGCTTGTCGAGCGCGGAAAACTGATTATCGGCCCGTGGTATACCCAGACCGATACCACGATCGTCAGCGGCGAGTCGATTGTCCGCAACCTGATGTACGGTATTCGCGACTGTATGGCGTTCGGCGAGCCGATGATGATCGGTTATCTGCCGGATTCGTTTGGGATGTCAGGCCAGCTTCCGCATATTTATAACGGCTTTGGCATTACCCGCACGATGTTCTGGCGCGGCTGTTCTGAACGACACGGTACCGATAAAACCGAATTTCTCTGGCAGAGCCAGGACGGCAGTGAAGTGACGGCACAGGTGCTGCCGCTGGGCTATGCGATTGGTAAGTACTTACCTGAGGATGAGGCCGGGCTACGAAAACGGCTCGACAGTTATTTCGAGGTCCTGGAAAACGCCTCTGTCACCAAAGAGATTTTGCTGCCCAACGGACACGACCAGATGCCGCTGCAGCAGAACCTTTTTGCGGTGATGGAGAAGCTTCGTGAAATCTATCCGCAACGTCAGTTTGTGATGAGCCGCTTCGAGGAGGTGTTTGACCATATTGAGGCGCGGCGCGATGAACTGGCGACGCTGAAAGGGGAGTTTATCGACGGGAAATACATGCGCGTGCACCGGACAATCGGCTCCACGCGCATGGACATTAAAATCGCCCATGCGCGTATCGAGAATAAAATCGTCAACGTGCTTGAGCCGCTGGCGACGCTTGCCTGGACTCTCGGCTTCGACTATCACCACGGTCTGCTGGAGAAAATGTGGAAAGAGATCCTCAAGAATCACGCCCACGACAGCATCGGCTGCTGCTGCAGCGACAAGGTGCATCGCGAGATTGTTTCCCGCTTTGAGCTGGCGGAGGACATGGCAGACAACCTGGTGCGCTTCTATATGCGCAAGATTGTCGACAACATGCCGCAATCCGACGCCGATAAGCTGGTGATGTTCAACCTGATGCCCTGGCCGCGTGAAGAGGTGATGAACACCACGATTCGGCTGCGCGCCAGCCAGTTTCGTCTGCGTGATGAGAAAGGCAACGAGATCCCGTATTTCATTCGCAGCGCGCGCGAGCTCGACCCTGGTCTCATTGACCGGCAGATTGTCCATTACGGCAACTACGAACCGTTTATGGAGTTTGATATCCAGCTCAGCCAGATCCTGCCGTCGATGGGCTACCGTACGCTGTTTATAGAACCGCACGTAGCCGGAAAGGTGCTCTCTCCGGCGCAAAACACCGGTGCTTTACTCGAAAATGCTTTCTGGCAGATTGATATAAACGACGACGGTACGCTGCGTCTGCGCGACAAAGAAACCGGCCTGATTTACGACCGGGTACTGGAGATTGAAGAGAGTTCGGATGATGGCGATGAGTACGACTACTCGCCTTCACGGGAAGAGTGGAGACTCACTTCAGCACAGGGCGAGCATCAGGTTGACGTCATACACGAAGCCTGGCAGAGCAGGGCGGTGATCCGCCACCGTATTGCTGTACCGGCAAACCTCTCTGAACGCGCAGCACGTCAGCGAAAGGGTTCTCTTGAGGTGGCATTTGACATTACGCTCAGCCACAACAGCAGACGTATTGATGTGGCGGTGCGTCTGGATAACCAGGCGGATGACCACCGCGTTCGGGTGCTGATCCCCACACCGTTTACGACTCAGCACGTGCTCGCGGATACGCAGTTTGGCACCATTACTCGCCCCGTGCAGGACGCTGCGATGCAACGCTGGCAGGAAGAGGGCTGGAAAGAAGCGCCCGTTCCTGTCTGGAATTTGCTCAACTATGCCGTGCTGCAGGAAAAGCGAAACGGGCTTGCGCTGTTTACAGAAGGACTACGTGAATTTGAAGTGGTGGGCGATACCAAAAAAGCCTTTGCGCTGACTCTGCTGCGCGGCGTGGGGTTACTCGGAAAAGAAGATTTGCTGTTGCGCCCTGGCAGACCTTCGGGGATTAAGATGCCCGTCCCGGATTCCCAGATGCGTGGTCCGTTAACCTGCCGTTTTAGCCTGTTCAGTTTCAGTGGCACCCCTGAAAGCTCGGGCGTCACGCAGCAGGCTAAGGCGTGGTTAACGCCGGTGCAGTGCTATAACAAGATCCCCTGGGATGCGATGAAATTAAACCGTGCGTCGTTCACCACGCCGGAAAGTTACAGTCTGCTGGCGCTTTCCCCGACGGGATGCGTGCTCAGCGCGCTCAAAAAAGCGGAAGATCGGGATGAACTTATTCTTCGCCTGTTCAACCCTTCGGAGTCCAGCGTCTGCGAGACGACGTTATCCGTTAACCCGGCGTTGAAACGGTGCGGCGAAACGGACCTGAATGAACGGTTACTGGATGATCGTGAAGAGCAGGGGATTACCGGCACGTTCAGACCGGGGCAGTCACGAACCTTTAGCATTCTTCTTGCCTGAAAAACGAAAAAAGGCTGCCAAGTGCAGCCTTTTTTCATTAAATAGTCACGCTACGGTGTTAACTTATAGAGCGCGAAAAGTAAATTAAATGTAATTTCGAAGGGTTGCAGTCAAACTCTGGAAAAATAACCTGGCCCGACTACGCTTTAAGGATTGCCCCGCGTCGAAAAGGTGTTTTTCTTTTGCGTTAATTAAAATCACTTCTGTTTATATTTTTTCCCTTCTTCGATAACCAATCACAGCTTTGTATGCACATATCGTTAACATGGTTTTCACCATTCTTACCGCGTTTAAACATGGTTAACATCGGTCGTTGTTTTTGATTTAAATCAAAGTTTAATCCTTGGAAAAAGGTGCTTAAAAGCGCTAAATTGTCCCCGATCAAAATGGTCGAAAAGTGGTAATTTTGCTATAAATTGATCGCCGTCGAAAAACGTAAATATGATTCAATAAAAACCTGTTTATTGTAAGGGTTTTGCAGCGTATTATATTTGCGGGACCAATTTGAGTTTTTTATTAACGTATTTGTAACCTTTCATCACTGCTTTTTCATTCTGTAGAGAATAGGCAACGAAGAAGGGGAGCAGATAACTTTGTATTGGGGCATGCGTGTGGATCCTTTTCCTGGGGTTCACTCTCGGAGTCTTCATGCGATGAGCAAGGAGTCATAATGTTAGACGTAGTCGAACTGTCGCGCTTACAGTTTGCCTTGACCGCGATGTACCACTTCCTGTTTGTGCCGCTGACGCTCGGTATGGCGTTCCTGCTGGCCATCATGGAAACGGTATACGTTCTGTCCGGCAAACAGATTTATAAAGATATGACCAAGTTCTGGGGCAAGTTGTTTGGTATCAACTTTGCACTGGGCGTGGCTACCGGTTTGACCATGGAGTTCCAGTTCGGGACTAACTGGTCATATTATTCCCACTATGTAGGGGATATCTTCGGTGCGCCGCTGGCCATTGAAGGTCTGATGGCCTTCTTCCTCGAATCCACCTTTGTAGGTCTGTTCTTCTTCGGCTGGGACCGTCTGGGCAAAGTCCAGCATATGGCGGTGACCTGGCTGGTGGCATTAGGGTCTAACCTGTCCGCGCTGTGGATCCTGGTGGCAAACGGCTGGATGCAGAACCCGATTGCGTCTGATTTCAACTTCGAAACCATGCGTATGGAGATGGTCAGCTTTGCCGAACTGGTCCTGAACCCGGTTGCTCAGGTTAAATTCGTCCACACCGTGGCCTCTGGCTATGTGTGCGGCGCGATGTTCATTCTGGGCATCAGCTCCTACTATATGCTGCGTGGTCGTGACTTCGCCTTCGCTAAACGTTCCTTTGCTATCGCTGCAAGCTTCGGTATGGCTGCCATCCTCTCCGTTATCGTGCTGGGTGATGAATCCGGTTATGAAATGGGTGACGTACAGAAAACCAAGCTCGCCGCAATCGAAGCTGAATGGGAAACCCAACCGGCCCCGGCTGCCTTTACCCTGTTCGGTATTCCGGACCAGGACGCCCAGGAAAACCGCTTCGCCATTCAAATTCCTTATGCGCTGGGTATCATCGCCACCCGTTCTGTTGACAAACAGGTGACGGGTCTGAAAGAGCTGATGGAGCAGCACGAAGGCCGTATCCGTAACGGTATGAAAGCCTACGCTCTGCTGGAACAGCTGCGTGCCGGTTCTACCGACCAGGCCGTTCGTGACCAGTTCAACGACGTGAAGAAAGATCTGGGCTACGGTCTGCTGCTGAAACGCTATACCCCGAACGTCTCCGACGCGACGGAAGCGCAGATCCAGATGGCAACCAAAGACTCTATTCCACGCGTAGCGCCACTCTACTTTGCATTCCGTATCATGGTAGGCTGCGGCATCATCATGCTGCTGATCATTGCGGCGTCCTTCTGGTCTGTGATTCGTAACCGCATCGGCGAGAAAAAATGGCTGCTGCGTACGGCGCTGTATGCTATCCCGCTGCCGTGGATCGCAATTGAGTCCGGCTGGTTTGTTGCGGAGTATGGACGTCAGCCATGGGCGATTGGTGAGGTGCTGCCAACGGCGGTGGCCAACTCCTCGCTGACAGCAGGCGATCTGATCTTCTCAATGCTGCTGATCTGTGGTCTCTACACCCTGTTCCTGGTGGCTGAACTGTTCCTGATGTTCAAGTTCGCGCGCCTTGGCCCAAGCAGCCTGAAAACCGGTCGCTATCACTACGAGCAGTCCGGTGTGACTACTCAGCCGGCACGCTAAGACAGGAGTCATCAAATGATCGATTATGAAGTATTGCGTTTTATCTGGTGGCTGTTGATCGGTGTTCTGCTGATCGGTTTTGCTGTCACGGATGGTTTCGACATGGGGGTGGGGATGCTCACCCGTTTCCTCGGTCGTAATGACACCGAGCGTCGAATCATGATCAACTCCATCGCCCCGCACTGGGACGGTAACCAGGTGTGGCTGATCACCGCAGGCGGCGCGCTGTTCGCTGCCTGGCCGATGGTTTACGCGGCTGCGTTCTCCGGTTTCTACGTGGCGATGATTCTGGTTCTGGCGTCTTTATTCTTCCGTCCGGTAGGTTTTGACTACCGTTCCAAAATTGAAGACACCCGCTGGCGTAACATGTGGGACTGGGGCATCTTCATTGGTAGCTTCGTTCCACCGCTGGTGATTGGTGTGGCATTCGGTAACCTGCTGCAGGGTGTACCGTTCCACATGGACGAGTACATGCGTCTTTACTACACCGGTAACTTCTTCCAGCTGCTGAATCCGTTTGGTCTGCTGGCAGGCGTAGTCAGTGTGGCGATGATCATCACCCAGGGCGCAACCTATCTGCAGATGCGTACTGTTGGTGAGCTGCATCTGCGTTCTCGTGCAACGGCTCAGGTTGCTGCCCTGATCACACTGGTCTGCTTCGCGCTGGCAGGTGTTTGGGTGGTCTACGGTATTGATGGTTACGTGGTGACGTCTGCGATTAACCACGTCGCGCCGTCTAACCCGCTGACCAAAGAAGTGGCGCGTGAGGCCGGTGCATGGCTGGTGAACTTCAACGCGATGCCTGTGCTGTGGGCTATTCCGGCGTTGGGTGTGTTGCTGCCGCTGCTGACGGTTCTGACGTCTCGTCTGGAAAAAGGCGCTCTGGCGTTCGTGTTCTCATCACTGACGCTGGCGTGCATCATCCTGACTGCAGGTATCGCTATGTTCCCATTCGTGATGCCATCCAGCACCATGCTGAATGCTAGCCTGACCATGTGGGATGCAACCTCCAGCCATATGACGCTGAACTTAATGACTTATGTTGCTTGCGTGTTCGTTCCGATTGTT
The DNA here is from genome assembly GCF_001463365.1 of Enterobacter sp. 50793107. Taxonomy (NCBI): domain Bacteria; kingdom Pseudomonadati; phylum Pseudomonadota; class Gammaproteobacteria; order Enterobacterales; family Enterobacteriaceae; genus Enterobacter; species Enterobacter sp. 50793107. The sequence continues at coordinate 57,136 of NZ_LNII01000089.1, forward strand.
CTGGCCTACACCATCTGGTGTTACTGGAAAATGTTCGGTCGTATCACTAAAGAACATATCGAAAGCAACACCCACTCTATGTACTAAGTAAGGAGCTGAATATGTGGTATTTCGCATGGATTTTAGGGACGCTTCTTGCCTGTGCTTTTGGTGTCATCACTGCCCTGGCGCTTGAGCACGTTGAAGCGACCAAAGCGGGTGAAGAAAAACACTAATGAATATTATCGCAACGTTATATGCGGTAATGGATAAGCGCCCGTTACGGGCGCTTTCTTTAGTGATGGCATTACTGCTGGCAGGGTGTATCTTCTGGGACCCTTCGCGTTTTGCAGCGAAGACCAGCGAGCTTGAGATCTGGCACGGCTTTCTCATTATGTGGGCGGTGTGCGCAGGTGTGATCCACGGCGTAGGCTTTCGTCCGAAAGCGATTCACTGGCAGGGCATTTTCTGCCCGCTTATCGCCGATATCGTGCTGCTTGCTGGATTGATTTTCTTCTTCTTCTGAATAAGAAATGTCCGTTAACCATATGGGCTTACCCGAGCCCATAAAAATTTACTCTCCGTTTACTTTCTCCCATTCCAAACCATCATTCCCGCGCGTATAGTAGCGAAGTTTAAAGCATAAACTTTTGTTGCATTACCGGGATGTAAAGTGAATACAACGCTGTTTCGATGGCCGGTTCGTGTCTATTACGAAGATACCGATGCCGGTGGTGTGGTTTACCACGCCAGCTACGTTGCTTTTTATGAACGGGCACGCACAGAGATGCTGCGCCATCATCACTTTAGTCAACAGGTACTGTTGGCTGAGCGAGTTGCCTTTGTGGTACGCAAGATGACGCTTGAGTATTTTGCGCCTGCCAGACTCGACGATATGCTCGAAGTCCAAACTGAAATTACATCAATGCGCGGAACCTCGCTGGTTTTCACGCAGCGGATAGTCAATGCAGAGAACACCGTACTGAACTCAGCTGAAGTACTGATTGTCTGTGTTGATCCAACCATAATGAAGCCTCGTGCGCTTCCTAAGTCTATTGTCGCGGAGTTTAAGCAGTGACTGACATGAATATCCTTGATTTGTTCCTGAAGGCAAGCCTTCTGGTTAAACTTATCATGCTGATTTTGATTGGTTTTTCAATCGCATCCTGGGCCATCATCATCCAGAGAACGCGTATTCTCAATGCGGCTGGCCGTGAAGCGGAAGCGTTTGAAGATAAGTTCTGGTCGGGTATCGAACTGTCCCGTCTGTATCAGGAAAGTCAGGGTCGTCGCGATAGTCTCGCTGGCTCCGAACAAATTTTCTACAGCGGATTCAAAGAGTTTGCCCGTCTGCATCGCGCGAACAGCCATGCACCTGAAGCGGTGGTGGAAGGGGCCTCGCGTGCGATGCGTATCTCCATGAACCGCGAGCTGGAAAATCTTGAAACGCACATTCCCTTCCTGGGAACGGTGGGTTCCATCAGCCCGTATATCGGCCTGTTTGGTACGGTGTGGGGGATCATGCACGCCTTTATCGCGCTGGGCGCAGTGAAGCAGGCGACGTTGCAGATGGTTGCACCGGGTATTGCAGAAGCACTGATTGCAACCGCTATCGGTCTGTTTGCGGCAATCCCGGCGGTTATGGCTTACAACCGTCTGAACCAGCGCGTGAATAAACTGGAACTGAACTACGACAACTTCATGGAAGAGTTCACCGCGATTCTGCACCGTCAGGCGTTTACCAGCACCGAGAGCAACAAGGGGTAAACCATGGCCAGATCGCGTGGACGAGGTCGTCGCGAGCTCAAGTCCGAAATCAATATCGTTCCGCTGCTGGACGTACTGCTGGTGTTGCTGCTGATCTTTATGGCGACAGCGCCCATCATTACCCAGAGCGTGGAAGTTGATCTGCCGGATGCGACAGAATCACAGGCGGTAAGCACCAATGACGATCCTCCGGTCATCATTGAGGTTTCCGGCGTAGGGCAATACAGCGTCGTGGTAGAGAAAGATCGTATGGATCAGCTACCGCCGGAGCAGGTGATTGCTGAAGCGCAACGACGCCTGGAGTCAAATCCGAAAACGGTCTTCTTAATCGGTGGTGCGAAAGACGTGCCTTACGATGAAATTATTAAAGCGCTGAACTTGCTACATAGTGCGGGTGTTAAGTCTGTCGGCTTAATGACTCAGCCTATTTGATCATCCGCGTAGTTTTTGGGAACCGATAGTGTCAAAGGCAACCGAACAGAACGACAAGCTTAAGCGAGCGATAATCGTCTCCGCAGTGCTGCATGTGATCCTTTTTGCAGGGCTGATCTGGAGTTCGTTCGACGAGCATATTGATGCATCAGCGGGCGGCGGTGGCGGTTCTTCTATCGACGCCGTCATGGTGGATCCCGGTGCGGTCGTGCAGAACTATAACCGTCAGCAACAGCAGCAGGCGAGTGCAAAACGGGCTGAAGAGCAGCGAGAAAAACAGGCGCAACAGCAAGCGGAGGAACTGCGTGAAAAGCAGGCCGCCGAGCAGGAACGTCTGAAGCAGCTTGAGAAAGAACGTTTGCAGGCGCAGGAAGCCGCGAAAGAGCAGGCAGAACAGCAGAAGCAAGCCGAAGAGGCCGCGAAGAAAGCCCAGGAACAGCAAAAGCAGGCGGAAGAGGCGGCAGCGAAAGCCGCAGCGGATGCCAAAGCACAGGCTGATGCCCAGGCGAAATTAGCGGCAGAAGCGGCGAAGAAAGCCGCTGCCGACGCCCAGAAGAAAGCGGAAGCCGAAGCCGCGAAGAAAGCCGCCGCTGATGCCCAGACGAAGGCGGAAGCGGAAGCCGCGAAAAAAGCCGCTGCCGATGCTCAGAAGAAAGCGGAAGCCGAAGCCGCGAAAAAAGCCGCTGCTGATGCTCAGAAGAAAGCGGAAGCCGAAGCTGCGAAAAAAGCGGCTCAGGAAGCCGAGAAGAAAGCGGCTGCCGAGGCTGCGAAGAAAGCCGCTGCTGCTGAAAAAGCGGCTGCGGAGAAGAAAGCTGCCGCCGAGAAAGCGGCTGCCGACAAAAAAGCTGCAGCTGAGAAGGCTGCTGCCGATAAAAAAGCGGCTGCTGAAAAAGCTGCAGCGAAAAAGGCTGCTGCAGAGAAAGCCGCGGCCGCTGCGGGCGTTGACGATCTGCTGGGCGATCTCAGTTCCGGTAAGAATGCGCCGAAAACAGGCGGTGGGGCGAAGGGGAGTGGTCAGCCGTCTAAAGACAGCGGTACTTCGGGTGCCAACGGTGGAGCGACGGGGGCGGATATCAGCGCTTACGCTAAGCAGATTCAGGTGGCTATTCAGAGTCGCCTGTTTGATGCAGGCCTTTATCAGGGTAAACAGTGCGTGCTGCATATCAACCTTGCGCCAGACGGCCGGTTGAAAAATGTGACGTCTGAAGGGGGCGATCCTGCGCTTTGTCAGGCAGCATTGGCCGCAGCAAGATCGGCGAACATTCCTAAACCGCCTAGTGAGGCTGTTTATGAAAAGATAAAAGATGCCAAACTGGACTTTAAGCTGTAATCGACTCTCCTTACGGAAGTATGGAAAACAGTCTATTGTCGTAACCAGGGTTTAGTAGTTTTGTCTATTTGGGTTTGTTAACATTCTGCTAAATTATCGTGGGTAAGGTTACCCAGATAAGGGAGATATGATGAAGCAGGCATTACGTGTAGCATTTAGTTTCTTAATGCTGTGGGCAGCTGTACTGCACGCAGAAGTACGTATCGAGATCACCCAGGGGGTGGACTCGGCACGCCCAATCGGTGTAGTTCCATTCCAGTGGGCTGGCCCTGGTGCGGCGCCTGAAGATGCCGGTGGCATCGTGGCAGCTGACCTGCGTAACAGCGGTAAATTCAACCCGTTAGATCGTTCTCGTCTGCCTCAGCAGCCGGGTAGCGCGCAGGAAGTTCAACCTGCCGCGTGGTCTGCACTGGGCATTGATGCCGTGGTTGTGGGTCAGGTTACCCCTAACCCGGACGGCTCTTACAACGTGGCCTGGCAGCTGGTGGATACCGGTGGTGCACCGGGTACCGTTCTGGCTCAGAACTCTTATAAGGTCACTAAACAGTACCTGCGCTATGCGGCTCACGCTGCCAGCGATGCGGTATTCGAAAAACTGACCGGTATTAAAGGTGCGTTCCGTACCCGTATCGCCTATGTGGTACAGACCAACGGCGGCCAGTTCCCGTATGAGCTGCGCGTCTCTGACTACGACGGTTACAACCAGTTCCTGGTGAAACGCTCTTCTCAGCCACTGATGTCTCCAGCCTGGTCTCCGGACGGATCTAAACTGGCCTACGTGACCTTCGAAAGCGGTCGTTCTGCGCTGGTTATCCAGACGCTGGCTAACGGTGCTGTTCGTCAGGTGGCGTCGTTCCCGCGTCACAACGGTGCGCCTTCGTTCTCGCCGGACGGCTCTAAGCTGGCCTTTGCGCTGTCAAAAACCGGTAGCCTGAACCTGTACGTGATGGACATTGGTTCTGGTCAGATCCGTCAGGTGACGGATGGTCGCAGCAACAACACGGAACCATCATGGTTCCCGGACAGCCAGAACCTGGCGTTTACCTCTGACCAGGCAGGCCGTCCGCAAATCTATAAAGTGAACATCAACGGCGGTGCTCCGCAGCGTATCACCTGGGAAGGCTCTCAGAACCAGAACGCAGATGTGAGCAGCGACGGTAAATTTATGGTAATGGTCAGCTCCAACGGTGGGCAGCAGCACATTGCCAAACAAGATCTGGTAGCGGGTGGCGTCCAAGTTCTGTCGTCAACGTTCCTGGATGAAACGCCAAGTCTGGCACCTAACGGCACTATGGTAATCTACAGCTCTTCTCAGGGGATGGGATCTGTGCTGAATCTGGTTTCTACAGATGGGCGTTTCAAAGCGCGTATTCCGGCAACTGATGGACAGGTAAAATCCCCTGCCTGGTCGCCGTATCTGTAAATAATAATTAATTGATTACTAAAGGAATCATAGAAATGCAACTGAACAAAGTGCTGAAGGGGCTGATGATCGCTCTGCCTGTAATGGCAATCGCAGCGTGTTCTTCTAACAAGAACGCCAGCAATGACCAGAGCGGCGAAGGCATGATGGGTGCCGGCACCGGTATGGACGCGAACGGCAATGGCAACATGTCCTCTGAAGAGCAAGCGCGTCTTCAGATGCAGCAGCTGCAGCAGAACAACATCGTTTACTTCGATCTGGATAAATACGACATCCGTTCTGACTTCGCTGCGATGCTGGATGCTCACGCTAACTTCCTGCGTAGCAACCCGTCTTACAAAGTCACCGTAGAAGGTCACGCGGACGAACGTGGTACACCAGAGTACAACATCTCCCTGGGTGAACGTCGTGCTAACGCTGTTAAAATGTACCTGCAGGGTAAAGGCGTTTCTGCTGACCAGATCTCCATCGTTTCTTACGGTAAAGAAAAACCTGCAGTACTGGGTCATGACGAAGCGGCGTACGCCAAAAACCGTCGTGCCGTACTGGTTTACTAAGAGAATTGCATGAGCAGTAACTTCAGACATCATCTGTTGAGTCTGTCGTTACTGGTTGGAATAGCGGCCCCCTGGGCCGCTTTTGCTCAGGCACCAATCAGTAGTGTCGGCTCAGGCTCGGTGGAAGACCGGGTCACTCAACTCGAGCGTATCTCTAACGCTCACAGTCAGCTTTTAACCCAACTCCAGCAACAACTTTCCGATAACCAAACTGATATCGACTCCCTCCGTGGTCAGATTCAGGAGAGCCAGTATCAGCTTAACCAGGTTGTGGAACGTCAAAAGCAGATCTTGCTGCAGATTGATAGCCTGAGCAGCGGGGGGGCAGCAGCGCAACCAGCAGCGGGCGATCAAAGCGGAGCGGCCACAGACGCGCCAGCGCCTTCAGCCGATGCCTCTGCTGCGACAGGGGCGCCTGTGCAGAGCGGTGACGCGAATACGGATTACAACGCGGCCATTGCACTGGTACAGGATAAATCGCGCCAGGATGATGCTATCGTTGCGTTTCAGAACTTCGTTAAGAAGTACCCGGATTCCACTTACCAGCCAAACGCAAATTACTGGCTGGGTCAGTTGAATTACAACAAGGGTAAAAAAGACGATGCGGCGTTTTATTTCGCTTCTGTGGTGAAAAATTACCCGAAATCGCCAAAAGCGCCTGATGCGATGTTTAAGGTCGGCGTGATCATGCAGGACAAAGGTGACACTGCGAAAGCCAAAGCGGTTTATCAGCAGGTGGTTGCAAAATTCCCGGGCACGGAAGGGGCCAAACAGGCGCAAAAACGTCTGAGTTCGATGGGATGATTATCGCATGACCAGAAATCGCGTTATTTCTGGTCGTGCAGCATGATTACTAAGCAGTTAAGTGATCTTCATCGAAATTTTTGTTGCGCAGAATTCTTAAATCAGTAATATATGCCGCCGTTGCCACGGGATATCAAACAACGTGAAAGCAGCGTAAAAGTGGGTCGTTAGCTCAGTTGGTAGAGCAGTTGACTTTTAATCAATTGGTCGCAGGTTCGAATCCTGCACGACCCACCACTTAAAGCAGTTCCGGCAGTACAGAGTGGGTGATTAGCTCAGTTGGTAGAGCATCTCCTTTACACGGAGGGGGTCGGCGGTTCGAGCCCGTCATCACCCACCACTCGGGTCGTTAGCTCAGTTGGTAGAGCAGTTGACTTTTAATCAATTGGTCGCAGGTTCGAATCCTGCACGACCCACCACTTCAAACGTGGAACCGAGTAAAATCTTCGAAGTCAGCACCCGAATGGGTCGTTAGCTCAGTTGGTAGAGCAGTTGACTTTTAATCAATTGGTCGCAGGTTCGAATCCTGCACGACCCACCACTTCGAAGAAAAATCCCGCAAGGGGTCGTTAGCTCAGTTGGTAGAGCAGTTGACTTTTAATCAATTGGTCGCAGGTTCGAATCCTGCACGACCCACCAATGTTAAAAAGCGCCCTAAAGGCGCTTTTTTGCTATCTGCAATACAACAAATGCTCCGCACATCTATTCCCGGTGACTTTTCACTCCAGATTCGCTATCTTGTTTAGTATACAAAACACAATTGCCCTGCGTTTTGCTATGTCAGGCAAAAGAAAGGCAATATTGTTAAGCCAGTAAAACGAGAAGCCATAATGAGCGTGATGTTTGATCCTGAAGCCGCAATCTATCCCTTCCCGCCGAAGCCTGTTCCGCTGAACATGGATGAAAAGCAGTTCTACCGTGAGAAAATCAAGCGTCTTCTCAAAGAGCGAGATGCCGTGATGGTGGCACATTACTACACCGACCCGGAAATCCAGCAGCTGGCGGAAGAGACCGGAGGCTGTATTTCTGACTCTCTGGAGATGGCGCGCTTTGGTGCAAAACATCCTGCTTCCACGCTCCTGGTTGCGGGGGTGCGTTTTATGGGGGAAACGGCAAAAATCCTTAGCCCTGAAAAAACCATCCTGATGCCAACGCTGAACGCGGAGTGTTCACTGGATCTCGGCTGTCCGATTGACGAATTCTCGGCCTTCTGCGATGCCCATCCTGACCGGACCGTGGTGGTGTACGCTAATACGTCGGCAGCAGTGAAAGCGCGCGCAGACTGGGTTGTTACGTCGAGCATCGCCGTTGAACTGATTGAGCACCTGGACAGCCTGGGTGAGAAAATTATCTGGGCACCCGACCGCCATCTGGGAAGCTACGTCCAGAAGCAGACCGGGGCAGACGTGCTCTGCTGGCAGGGCGCCTGCATCGTTCATGACGAGTTCAAGACGCAGGCACTGGCCCGCATGAAGGCGCTTTACCCTGACGCCGCTATTCTTGTTCATCCTGAATCACCGCAGTCGATTGTCGACATGGCCGATGCCGTGGGTTCAACCAGCCAGCTTATTAATGCTGCCAGAACGTTGCCGCATAAGCAGCTTATCGTGGCGACCGATCGCGGTATCTTCTACAAGATGCAGCAGGCCGTGCCGGAGAAAGAGCTCCTCGAAGCGCCAACCGCAGGCGAGGGGGCCACGTGCCGCAGCTGTGCGCACTGTCCGTGGATGGCGATGAACGGCCTGAAAGCGATTGCCGAAGGGTTAGAAACCGGCGGTGCGGCGCATGAAATCCATGTGGATGCCGCTCTGCGTGAAGGCGCGTTAGTTCCACTTAACCGCATGCTGGATTTTGCGGCTACACTACGTACTTAATTCACTACGTCCCGGGGAAAAGATGGATTTTTTTAGCACACAAAACATTCTGGTTCATATACCGATTGGTGCAGGTGGCTATGACCTGTCATGGATTGAGGCCGTTGGCACGCTGGCGGGATTACTCTGTATCTGGCTCGCAAGCCTGGAGAAGATAAGCAATTACGCGTTCGGGCTCATTAACGTTACGCTGTTTGCGATTATCTTCTTCCAGATCCAGCTCTACGCAAGCTTGCTTTTGCAGCTGTTCTTTTTTGCGGCCAATATCTACGGGTGGTACGCGTGGTCGCGGCAGAACAGCCAGCAGGAGGCCGAGCTGCAGATCCGCTGGTTACCCTTGCCGAAAGCCATCGCCTGGTTTGTCGCGTGTGTGGTCGCCATTGGTTTAATGACGGTCTACATCAACCCGGTATTTGCTTTCCTGACCCGCATTGCTGTGGCGGCCATGTCCGGCATCGGGTTACAGGTGACAATGCCTGTGCTTCAGCCGGATGCTTTCCCGTTCTGGGATTCCTGCATGATGGTGCTGTCCATTGCGGCGATGATCCTGATGACCCGTAAATACGTTGAGAACTGGCTGCTGTGGGTCATCATCAATGTCATCAGCGTGGTGATTTTCGCCCTGCAGGGCGTCTATGCGATGTCACTTGAATATCTGCTGTTGACCTTCATTGCCCTGAACGGAAGCCGGATGTGGATTAACAGCGCGCGTGAGCGAGGCTCTCACGCGCTCTCCAATTAATGGTGATGATGATGTGAATGGTCGGACTGCGCCTCATTCAGGTGGCAATCCGGCCCGTTACAGGGCTGGTACTCCATCTGGATGGTCGCGTGACCAATTTCATAGTGATGTTCAAGAAAGTGCTGGATGCGTTCGAGCAGCGCATCGTGGTCGTGCGGCGGGATCACCTGGACGTGCAACGTCATAACCGGTTTCTCGCCCACCAGCCAGACATGCACGTGGTGGACGTTACGTACTTCAGGAACTGAACGATGCAGATTACGCTTTAACTCGGCGATATCCACAGAGGCGGGGGCCCCCTCCAGCAACTCATTGACGCTCTCCTTCAATAGCCGCCAGGCGCTGCGTAACACCAGACACGAGACCAGTACAGAAAGAATAGGGTCGACAGGCGTCCAGCCGGTGTAGAGGATCACCAGTGCGGCAACTATGGCTCCCACCGAGCCCAGTAAATCTCCCATCACATGCAGAGCCGCGGCGCGTACGTTAAGGTTCTTTTCACCACTGCCGCGATGCAAAATCCAGAAGGCCAGAAGATTGGCAAGCAGCCCCGCCACGGCGATCGCCATCATTGTCATCCCGGCGACCGGCTGAGGGTGTCTGAAGCGCTGAATGGCCTCCCAGACGATAAGAAGGGTAATGACCACCAGCGCAATCGCATTAACAAACGCGGCAAGCGTCGTCAGCCTCAGCCAGCCGAACGTATGGCGTGCATTAGGAGGACGACGGGCAAACTGTACGGCCAGGAGGGCAAAAAGCAGCGCTGCTGCATCGGTAAGCATATGTCCGGCGTCAGCCAGCAGCGCCAGGGAGCCGGAGATCAAACCACCGATCACCTCAATAATCATGAAGGTGGCGGTAACGCCGAAGGCCAGCAGCAGGCGTTTAGCGTTGTCGTCGCTGGAGGCGTGGGAATGTGTGTGAGCCATGTTATCTTTCCTGATTCGTTATTGTTATTAGTGTAGCGTTTTTAATAAGTTACTCAAAAAGAAAGGAGAGCCTGAGCTCTCCTTTCGCAGTTAAATCAATAACCGGTTACTGGGTTGTACCATCCGTTTTGGTATTGGCATCATCGCCCACTTTGTCATTCGCGTCCGGGCAACGGCCGTCTTTACACATTGTGTTTTTGTGAACCTCATCCTTGCTCATATTGTCATGATTCATGGTGCCGGAGTCGGTACCATCAGGGTGCAGCATCGTGCCGCCGGTATTCGTGTTCCCGTTATTAATTTGGCTGTTATCGACATTGTTCGGGGCGACATTCTGTTTGGCATCAGGGGCCACCTGGCCTGCTGACGCAGCCGCGTTAGCATCGCCGTTACCCGATGAGCTCGTTTCAGCCGCAAGGACGCTGCCGCTTGCCAGGGTAAGGGTTGCCGTCAGGAAGAGAGTTGCCAGTTTCGTCATTTTCATCATGGTGCTCCTGTTCTTGTCGTTACGCTGGATAACATTCTCCAACAGTGCATCTTTTTCAGAGGCGAAAGATCCCGCCAGACGGACTTACGTCAGTAGGGAATCGCGTTTAATAAAGCAAAAATGGTTGTTACAGTTAAAAAGCTTAGGTTAGATCTCGTTTTTCGCTATTTTGTGGCGATTTTTAGGCGAATTCCAGGAATTATCTGCGTGAAGTGTAAAACCGTGTTTACACTTCCTGGTCGACAAGATAGATTGAAAGGATTGCTTTCATTACTAAAGATATGGCAGAGCTGGAAAGAAGATGAATTATCAGAACGACGATTTACGCATTAAAGAGATCAATGAGTTATTACCTCCTGTAGCACTCCTTGAGAAATTCCCCGCCACTGAAAATGCCGCAAACACGGTTTCTCATGCTCGTAAAGCGATCCATAAGATCCTGAAAGGTAATGACGATCGTCTTCTGGTGGTGATTGGCCCGTGCTCAATCCACGATCCTGCCGCGGCAAAAGAGTATGCCGCGAGACTGCTTAAGCTGCGCGAAGAGCTTAAAGATGAGCTGGAAATTGTGATGCGCGTGTACTTTGAAAAGCCGCGCACCACCGTTGGCTGGAAAGGGCTGATTAACGATCCGCATATGGACAACAGCTTCCAGATTAACGACGGCCTGCGTATTGCGCGCAAGCTTTTGCTGGAGATTAACGACAGTGGCCTGCCAGCCGCCGGTGAGTTCCTGGATATGATTACGCCACAATATCTGGCAGACCTGATGAGCTGGGGCGCCATTGGCGCGCGTACCACTGAATCTCAGGTTCACCGTGAACTGGCGTCCGGCCTCTCTTGCCCGGTGGGTTTTAAAAACGGTACCGATGGCACCATCAAAGTCGCTATTGACGCCATCAATGCGGCAGGGGCACCACACTGCTTCCTGTCCGTGACCAAATGGGGTCACTCTGCCATTGTTAACACCAGCGGTAACGGTGACTGCCATATCATTCTGCGCGGCGGTAAAGAGCCTAACTACAGCGCAAAACATGTCGCGGAAGTGAAGGTCGGGCTGGAAAAAGCGGGGCTGCCGCCTCAGGTGATGATCGACTTCAGCCACGCCAACTCCAGCAAGCAGTTTAAAAAGCAGATGGAAGTCGGCGCAGATGTTTGTCAGCAGATTGCTGGCGGCGAGAAAGCGGTGATAGGGGTGATGATTGAAAGCCATCTGGTTGAGGGTAACCAGAACCTCGAAGGCAGCGAGCCGCTGGTCTATGGCAAGAGCGTGACGGATGCCTGCATTGGCTGGGAAGATACCGACGCCATCCTGCGTCAGCTGGCGAATGCGGTAAAAGCCCGTCGCGGTTGATTCTTCCGGCACAAATAAAAAAGCGCGGAAGGCTCCGCGCTTTTTTTATGTCCGGCGAAAATTACTTCGCTTTACCCTGGTTCGCAACAGCCGCGGCTTTCGCTGCGATCTCATCCGCGTTACCCAGATAGTAGTGTTTGATTGGCTTGAAGTTTTCGTCGAACTCATACACCAGCGGTACGCCAGTCGGGATGTTCAGTTCGAGGATCTCGTCTTCACCCATGTTGTCCAGGTATTTCACCAGCGCGCGCAGGGAGTTACCGTGAGCGGCGATGATCACGCGCTCACCGCTTTTCAGGCGTGGCAGAATGGTTTCGTTCCAGTAAGGAACAACGCGGTCAATGGTCAGCGCCAGGCTCTCGGTGGTTGGCAGCTCAGCGTCGGTCAGTTTCGCGTAACGCGGGTCGTGGCCCGGATAGCGCTCGTCATCTTTGGTCAGCTCTGGTGGGGTTACCGCGAAGCCGCGACGCCACTGTTTAACCTGCTCGTCACCGTACTTCTCAGCGGTTTCGGCTTTGTTCAGACCCTGCAGCGCACCGTAGTGACGCTCGTTCAGTTTCCAGGATTTCTCAACCGGCAGCCAGGCCTGATCCAGCTCGTCCAGCACGTTCCACAGGGTGTGGATGGCACGTTTCAGCACAGAGGTGTAAGCAAAATCAAAGCTGAAGCCTTCTTCTTTCAGCAGTTTACCTGCTGCTTTTGCTTCGCTTACGCCTTTCTCAGACAGATCAACGTCGTACCAACCGGTGAAGCGGTTTTCGTTGTTCCACTGGCTTTCGCCGTGGCGCACCAGAACCAGCTTAGTAATAGCCATCTCTTACTCCTCAAGCATTTTTAGAATGATAACAATTCTCATTATATTGCCGTGGCCGTGCCAGCAGCAACGCTTAACCCTAACCATAGCGAAAATAGTCTCTGAGTGTAAGGTGCTTGTGAATCCAGGGTTATGATTTTGTCTGCGATTGGCGCTATTTTCAGCAAGGAGTGCAGAAAAAAGCCCTCCAGGGGAGGGCTGACGATGTTGCGGCCGGAGGTTAACCGTGCGGAGTAAAATGATACTCGGTGACGCTGACGTACTCTTCACCCGGGCGCAACACACAGTCCGGCTGTGGCCATTCGGGATGGTTCGGGCTGTCCGGCAGGAACTCGCTTTCCAGCGCCAGACCTTGCCAGTCGCTGTACTCGCCGTGCTCTCGTGCGGTTGTCCCGCCAAGATAGTTACCTGAGTAGAATTGCAGGGCAGGGGCGCTGGTGTAGACCGTCATCTGCAGTTTTTCATCCGCAGACCAGACCTGTGCAGCAGGCTGTTTCACATCGCCTTGTGCCTGCAGCAGGAACGCGTGGTCGTAACCTTTCACCTTGCGCTGATCGTCATCGCTCAGGAAATCCTGGGCGATAGATTTTGCGTTGCGGAAGTCAAAGCTGGTACCTTCCACGGGCTTCAGCCCCTGATACGGAATGCCCATCTCGTCCACCGGCAAATAGGCATCCGCAAGGATCTGCAGCTTATGGTTACGCACATCGCACTGGTTACCGTCCAGATTGAAGTAGGCGTGGTTGGTCAGGTTGACCGGACACGGCTTATCGACCGTCGCACGGTATTCAATGGCGATACGGTTGTCGTCGGTCAGCGTAAAGCGTGCAAACGCGGTAAGGTTACCCGGGAATCCCTGGTCGCCATCCAGCGAGTCAAGTGAAAACAGCACTTCCCGGTCGTTTTGCTGGACAATTTTCCAGCGGCGTTTGTCAAATCCTTCCGGTCCACCATGCAGCTGGTTCTCACCCTGGCTTGGCAGCAACGTGTAGCGAACACCGTCGAGCTCAAAACGGCTTTTCGCAATGCGGTTCGCATAGCGCCCGACGGACGCGCCAAGATAGGCGGCCTGGTTGATATACTGCTCAGGCGACGCGCAGCCGAGAAGGGTTTCGCGCACGCTGCCGTCTGGCATTGGTACGCGGGCGGAAAGCAGGGTGGCACCCCAGTCCATGAGCGTAACAACCATCCCCGCGCTGTTGCGCAGGGTTAACAGGCGATACGGCAGACCATCCGGTGCGAGGGTTGGCGTTTCGTTTAGCACTGTCCGGCTCCTTGTGATGCTTTACAAACATAGAACGTTTCTTTAATGCCCGTTTTGGCTTCGTACTGTGTCTCCACCGCCGACTGGACGGCCGGGACGAGATCTTCCGGCACCAGAGCGACGATGCAGCCACCAAAACCACCGCCCGTCATGCGTACACCGCCTTTATCGCCGATGACCGCTTTGACAATCTCCACCAGGGTGTCGATTTGCGGAACGGTGATTTCGAAGTCATCGCGCATGGAGGCGTGGGACTCTGCCATCAGTTCCCCCATACGTTTCAGGTCTCCTTTTGCCAGCGCGGAAGCGGCTTCAACGGTTCGGGCGTTTTCGGTCAGCACATGACGAACGCGTTTTGCCACTACCGGATCCAACTCGTGCGCCACTTTGTTGAATTCATCAAGCGTCACGTCGCGCAGGGCCGGCTGCTGAAAGAAGCGTGCGCCGGTTTCGCACTGCTCGCGGCGGGTGTTGTACTCGCTGCCCACCAGCGTACGTTTAAAGTTGCTGTTGATAATCACGACCGCGGCACCCTTTGGCAGGGGAACGGCTTTGGTTCCAAGCGTTCGGCAGTCAATCAGTAACGCATGCTCTTTTTTGCCCAGCGCGGAGATAAGCTGGTCCATGATGCCGCAGTTGCAGCCCACAAACTGATTCTCCGCTTCCTGGCCGTTCAGTGCGATTTGCGCCCCGTCCAGCGGCAGATGGTACAGCTGCTGGAAAACGGTTCCCACCGCCACTTCCAGGGATGCCGACGAGCTTAAACCGGCCCCTTGTGGCACGTTGCCGCTGATGACGAGATCTGCACCGCCAAAATTCTTGTTACGCTTTTGCAGATGTTTCACCACGCCGCGCACATAGTTGGACCACTGCTGGCTGTCGTGGATAACAATCGGGGCATCGAGGGAAAACTCGTCCATCTCATTACCGTAATCCGCCGCAATCACGCGCACTTTGTGGTCATCGCGCTTTGCGCAGGCGATCACCGTCTGGTAATCAATGGCACAGGGCAGAACAAAACCGTCGTTGTAGTCGGTGTGTTCACCAATCAGGTTTACGCGGCCAGGTGCCTGGATAACGTGGGTGGCAGGGTAGCCAAATTTTTCAGCAAACAGGGATTGTGTTTTATCTTTCAGACTCATTTATTAGACTCCTGATTCGCGATAATGGACATCGCTAACGGCACGCAGGCGTTCTGCGGCCTGTTCTGCCGTCAGGTCACGCTGGGTTTCCGCCAGCATTTCATAGCCCACCATAAATTTACGCACCGTCGCAGAACGCAGCAGCGGCGGATAGAAATGGGCATGCAACTGCCAGTGTTGATTCTCTTCGCCGTTAAACGGTGCGCCGTGCCAGCCCATTGAGTACGGGAAGGAGCACTGGAACAGATTGTCGTAACGGCTGGTCAGCTTTTTGAGCGCCAGCGCAAGATCGTCACGCTGTGCGTCGCTGAGATCCGTAATGCGCTGAACATGTGCTTTAGGCAGCAGCAGCGTTTCAAAGGGCCACGCCGCCCAGTACGGTACAACGGCCAGCCAGTGTTCCGTTTCGACCACAGTACGGCTACCTTCGGCCAGTTCACGCCGGGTGTAGTCCACCAGCATCGGGGAGCCGTTTTCCGCGTAATAGGCTTTTTGCAGGCGATCTTCTCGTTCGGCTTCGTTGGGCAGGAAACTGTTCGCCCAGATCTGCCCGTGTGGATGCGGGTTAGAGCAGCCCATCGCGGCGCCTTTATTTTCGAATACCTGCACCCACGGATAAGTCTGGCCCAGCTCCGCAGTTTGTGCCTGCCAGGTGCTCACCACCTCTTTCAACGCATCAACGCTAAGCTCCGGTAGCGTTTTGCTGTGATCGGGCGAGAAGCAGATCACGCGGCTGGTTCCCCGGGCGCTTTCACAACGCATCAGCGGATCATCGCTCTGCGGCGCGTCCGGCGTGTCGGTCATGAGCGCGGCAAAATCGTTGGTGAAAACGAAGGTGCCTTTGTAGTCCGGGTTTTTATCTCCCGTTACGCGGGTGTTGCCCGGACACAGGAAGCAGTCCGGGTCGTGCTGTGGCAGCGTCTGTTTTGCAGGCGTCTCTTGCGCCCCCTGCCAGGGGCGCTTGGCGCGATGCGGAGACACCAAAATCCATTGCCCGCTAAGCGGGTTAAAACGACGATGCGGATGATCGACGGGATTGAATGAAGTCATGACGGATCCTTAGTCCGGATAACCTTGTGGGTGGCGAGACTGCCAGTGCCAGGTATCCTGTGCCATTTCATCCAGCGTGCGGGTAACACGCCAGTTAAGCTCTTTATCGGCTTTGGTTGCATCAGCCCAGTATGCCGGGAGGTCTCCTTCGCGGCGGGGGGCGAAGTGATAGTTGACCGGCTTACCGCAGGCTTTGCTGAAGGCGTTAACCACATCCAGCACGCTGCTGCCAATACCGGCGCCGAGGTTGTAAATATGCACGCCCGGTTTGTCGGCCAACTGCTGCATTGCTGCCACGTGGCCGTCGGCCAGATCCATAACGTGGATGTAATCACGCACGCCGGTGCCATCTTCGGTTGGGTAGTCATTGCCGAACACCGCCAGCGACTCGCGGCGGCCCACCGCCACCTGTGCGATATACGGCATCAGGTTATTTGGAATACCCTGCGGATCTTCACCCATATCGCCTGACGGATGGGCGCCGACCGGGTTGAAGTAGCGCAGCAGGGCGATGCTCCACTCCGGCTGTGCTTTTTGCAGGTCGGTCAGGATCTGTTCCACCATCAGTTTGCTTTTGCCGTACGGGCTTTGTGGCGTACCGGTGGGGAAGCTTTCAACGTAAGGAATTTTGGGCTGGTCGCCGTAGACGGTGGCGGATGAGCTAAAGATGAAGTTTTTGACGTTCGCCGCGCGCATGGCGGAGATAAGACGCAGGGTACCGTTGACGTTGTTGTCGTAATACTCAAGCGGCTTCGCGACCGACTCACCGACCGCTTTCAGGCCAGCGAAGTGGATCACCGTTTCAATGGCATGGTCGTGGAGGATCTCGGTCATCAACGCTTCATTGCGGATGTCACCTTCGACGAAAGTCGGCTGTTTTCCGCCAAGACGTTCAATCACAGGCAGCACGCTGCGCTTACTATTGCACAGGTTGTCGAGGATGATGACATCATGACCGTTTTGCAGCAGTTGCACACAGGTATGACTTCCTATGTAACCGCTACCACCTGTTACCAGAACTCGCATATTTCGCTCCATTAGGCTTATGGTATGTAATAACCATAGCATAACAGAGACGTGAAAAGTGTGACATGGGATAAATTAGTGGAATCGTTTACACTGTTTTTCAAACCCGCTTTTTTTTGATCCAGTCGCATTGTAGATCAAAGAGATAAAGAAGTATCACTGCAGGTTATCTGAAAAGCGGAGGGCGGTGCCCTCCGGAAGTTAATCGATTTTGCTCAGCAGGTAACGATAGTGCTCACCGTCCGGGATAAACTCCAGACGGTGCGTGATGCAGGCCGGTGCGTCTTCAGCATGATGTGAGACAAACAGTAACTGGGTCTCACCTTCGCCAATCAGCACATCCACAAAGCGACGGATCAGCTGGCGGTTCAGCGGATCCAGCCCCTGAAGCGGCTCATCGAGGATCAGCAGAGTCGGGTGTTTCACCAGCGCACGGACGATCAATACCAGACGCTGCTGCCCCCAGGACAGACTGTGAAACGGCGCGTCAGCGACCCGGTTGTCCATCCCCAGAATATCCAGCCACTGCTGGGCCAGCTTGTGCTGTTTGTCCGATACCGCCTGATAAATACCGATGGAATCAAAGTACCCGGAGAGGATCACATTGCGTACGGTGGTGCTGACCCGGTAATCCAGATGCAGGCTGCTGCTGACATAGCCGATATGCTTTTTGATATCCCAGATGGTTTCACCGCTTCCGCGACGGCGGCCAAACAGGGTCAGATCGTTGCTGTAGCCCTGCGGGTGATCGCCGGTGATCAGACTCAGCAGCGTCGATTTCCCCGCGCCGTTGGGACCGACAATCTGCCAGTGTTCGCCCGGATTAACCGTCCAGCTGAGATGATTCAGGATCGGACGATCGTCATAAGAGACCACCCCGTTACGCAGCACAATCCGCGGCTGATTGGGATCTAAAGCGAGACGTACCGAAGGGGCGTCGGGTTCGGGCAGGGTAATGCCGTCGAGCTTTTCGCTGTGCGCCAGTTGGGCAATCAACGCCTGCTTCAGCAGTACCGATTTTTCGCCGGTTTCGGTAAGGCTGCAGTCAGCCAGCACCCCGACGTTCTGCACAAAATCCGGGATTTCATCAAAACGGTTAAGCACCAGCACAAGGGTATAGCCCTGCTGGTTAAGCGAGGCCAGCAGGTCCGCCAGCTGGGCGCGGGACTGCACGTCCAGACCGTCGAACGGCTCATCCAGGATTAACAGCTCAGGTTCACTCATCAGCGCCTGGCAGAGCAGCGTTTTACGCGTCTCGCCGGTAGAAAGGTATTTGAAGCGGCGGTTGAGAAGGGCGGTGATGCCAAACTGCTCCGCCAGCTGCTGACAACGGGCAGGATTGTTGACTTCATCCTGAATAATTTCTGCCGTTGTGCGGCCCGTGTCTTCTTCGCCCGGGCTGAGGAGGTCCGTGTTGTTACGCTGCCATTCATCGCTCACCAGCTTCTGCAGCTGTTCAAACGACAGGCGCGTCGTACGCGTAAAATGGCTCTGGCGTTCGCCTTTAAGCAGGGTGAGCTCTCCGGCCAGCGCCCGGGCCAGCGCGGACTTGCCGCTTCCGTTGGTGCCCACAAATGCCCAGCTTTCACCCGCATGGAGTGTTAAATCTGGCAGCGTCAGCGTTCGGGTATCGCCAAGACGAAACGTACCTTGCGAAATATGCAATGATGACATGATTTATCCCATTTTTTGCAGCATCAGATGTCAGGGATACTCACTGTCGACACGCTTGTCAATCCGCTCAGCACAATGTGGCGATAATTACCCGGTCTGCGTTGAAATATGCGGTGACTACAGCACCTTCTTCTAATTCGTGCGCCTCGCTCAGGGCAACCGTCGCGCACAGCACCTGGCCGTCCGGCAGGGTCATCAGGACCTCACACTGCGCTTCACCACGTTCAATGTGCTGGATGGTGCCCTGCAGCTGGTTGTCTGCCGCTTTGGCGCGTTCGGCATCGCGCGTCACTGCGACCCACGGCGCTTTCAGCAACACCAGCACCTCCTTGCCTTCATCCAGCCCCAGACGCTCTCCGCTTTGGGCGGTAATCGCGGCTTTCAGGCGGGTCGTACCGTCGGCAAGCAGGATCTCGATATGTTGCTGGACCTGCCCGTTATCGCGCGCGGTGACCGTGCCAAACCACTGGTTGCGGGCGCTGGTCTGGAGTGAGAAGCGAGAAATGGCGGCTAACAGGCTGTCCAGCGGGAGGTTATCATCGTCACTTAGCACATCGAACGCTTTCTGCTGGATCTGGGCCAGCAGGTCATAAAGCTGAATCAGACGCTGGCCGTAGCGGGTCAGCACGGCGCCACCGCCCCCTTTGCCGCCCGTGGCTCGCTCAACCAGCATCTGCTCGCTCAGGGTATTCATGTCGTTGATCGCGTCCCAGGCGCTTTTATAACTAATGCCCGCGTTCTTTGCCCCCTGGCTTATTGAACCCGTTTGTTCTATTTGTTTAAGCAGGGCGATACGTCGCGGATCGGCGAAAAGCTTCTGCTGAAGTCGTAGGGTAAGGAGAATTTCAGCCTGCATAACGGAGTGTCCTGACAAAAGGGCTATTGTGAACCAAATGGCACAGGGCGCAAAGGGGACCGCACAAAAGGGGATGTTTTTCTTACTTTTCAGGGTAGAATAAGCCGTCCACAATATCTGGAGAAAACCATGTTAGAGTTGTTGAAAAGTCTGGTATTCGCCGTGATCATGGTACCAGTAGTGATGGCCATCATCCTCGGTGCCATCTACGGCCTGGGTGAAGTGTTCAACGTCTTTTCGAACATTGGTCACAGAGACCGCGCTAAAAAGCAGCACTGATTCCCCACAAAACGCCCGGCTTGCCCGGGCGTTTTGCTCTCAAGTATTTTTCGTCAACGCCGATATGATTTAAAGCATCCGGTAATTGTACCTCTTGATCGGTACGATTTAACGCTGGGATATCTCCGGCGTTGTCGTTATATTATTGCGTATATAACGAAACTCACAGGAGCTACAGATGGCACGTACAGGGTTACGCTTTTTCGCAGGGGCAACGCTGGCACTTTCGCTGACCGGACACGCGCTGGCCGACGAAGGTAAAATTACGGTTTTTGCGGCGGCGTCGCTGACGAATGCGATGCAGGATATTGCTGCTGCGTATAAAAAAGAGAAGAACGTCGACGTCGTCTCCTCTTTCGCGTCTTCTTCTACACTGGCGCGCCAGATAGAAGCGGGGGCACCGGCCGATCTGTTCATCTCTGCCGATCAGAAATGGATGGATTACGCCGTTGATAAGAAAGCCGTGGATACCACAACCCGCGAAACGCTGCTGGGGAATAGCCTTGTCGTGGTCGCGCCAAAAGCCAGTCCGCAGGGTGACATCACCATCAACAAAGAGACTCACTGGACGCGTCTTCTGAACGGTGGCCGGCTGGCAGTGGGCGATCCGGACCATGTACCGGCTGGGATTTACGCGAAAGAGGCCCTGCAGAAACTGGGCGCGTGGCAGACACTGTCATCAGATCTGGCGCCGGCGGAAGATGTACGCGGTGCGCTGGCGCTGGTGGAGCGCAATGAGGCTCCGCTGGGCATTGTCTACGGCTCGGATGCCGTTGCCAGCAAGGGGGTCAAAGTGGTTGGCACGTTCCCGGAAGACGCCCACAAGAAAGTGGAATATCCTGTTGCGATTGTTGATGGACATAAAAATGCGACCGTGACGGCCTTCCAGGCGTACCTGAAGGGGCCGGAAGCGTCCGCAATCTTTAAACGTTATGGATTTACGACTCACGAATGATATTGACCGATCCTGAATGGCAGGCTGTACTGCTGAGCCTGAAAGTCTCTTCCCTGGCGGTTGCGCTAAGTTTGCCCTTTGGGATCTTCTTTGCCTGGTTGCTGGTGCGCTGTAAGTTTCCCGGCAAAGCGCTGCTTGACAGCGTTCTCCATCTTCCGCTGGTGTTGCCGCCCGTCGTGGTGGGATATCTGCTGCTGGTGTCCATGGGCCGACGCGGGTTTATCGGCCAATGGCTGTACGACTGGTTCGGGCTGACCTTTGCCTTTAGCTGGCGCGGTGCGGTGCTGGCCGCGGCGGTGATGTCATTTCCGCTGATGGTGAGGGCTATCCGCCTGGCGCTGGAAGGGGTGGATATCAAACTGGAACAGGCCGCCCGCACGCTGGGTGCCGGGCGCTGGCGCGTCTTTTTCACCATTACGCTACCGCTCACGCTGCCGGGCATTATTGTCGGTACGGTACTGGCCTTTGCCCGTTCGCTGGGTGAATTCGGTGCCACCATTACCTTTGTTTCGAACATCCCCGGTGAAACGCGGACGATCCCTTCGGCCATGTATACGCTGATACAGACGCCGGGTGGCGAAGGTGCTGCGGCGCGTCTGTGCGTTATCTCAATTGTGCTGGCGCTGATATCGCTGCTGGTCTCTGAATGGCTGGCGCGACTCAGCCGCGAGCGGATGGGGAAATAGTTATGCTGGAACTCCATTTCACCCAGACGCTGGGAAACCACACCCTTACACTGGACGAGACGCTGCCTGCCACCGGCATCACCGCCATCTTTGGGGTCTCCGGCGCCGGGAAAACCTCGCTCATTAATGCGATCGGTGGCCTGACACGTCCTCAGGCAGGGCGCATTGTGCTGAATAATCGCGTCCTGAATGACGTTGAAAACAAGATTTACCTGACGCCGGATAAACGGCGTATTGGCTATGTGTTTCAGGATGCGCGGTTATTCCCGCACTACAGCGTGCGCGGGAATCTGCGTTATGGTATGGCCAAAAGCATGGCCGCGCAGTTTGACAAGCTGGTGGCGCTGCTGGGCATTGAGCCACTGCTTGACCGGTTGCCTTCCTCGCTCTCCGGCGGTGAGAAACAGCGGGTGGCGATAGGGCGCGCGTTGCTCACCGCACCCGAACTCCTGCTGCTTGATGAGCCGCTGGCCTCGCTGGATATTCCGCGTAAACGTGAACTCCTGCCGTATCTCCAGCGCCTGGCGCGTGAAATCAAGATCCCGATGCTGTACGTCAGCCACTCCCTGGATGAAATTCTGCATCTGGCGGATAACGTACTGGTGCTGGAAAACGGCAGCGTAAAGGCGTTTGGCAATCTTGAAGAGGTCTGGGGCAGTAGCGTCATGCACCCGTGGCTGCCCCGGGAGCAGCAGAGCAGTATCCTGAAGGTGAGCGTGCTGGAGCACCACCCGCATTACGCGATGACCGCCCTGGCATTGGGCGACCAGCACCTGTGGGTGAATAAAATCGACAAGCCCCTGCAGTCGGCGCTGCGTATTCGTATTCAGGCGTCGGATGTCTCTCTGGTTTTACAGCCTCCGCTGCAGACCAGTATCCGTAATATCCTGCGCGCGAAGGTCGCCGAGTGTTTTGATGATAACGGTCAGGTAGAGGTGCAGCTTGAGGTGGGGAGCAGGACGCTCTGGGCACGGATCAGTCCGTGGGCCAGGGATGAGTTAGGGATCAAACCTGGCCTGTGGCTTTACGCGCAAATCAAGAGCGTCTCCATTACCACCTGATTACAGCAGGTGGGTATAAATATACTGCGCGATGCTGTCGGTGGTGTTATCGCCAATCACCACGTTAGCGCGCGCTTTCACCGC
This sequence comes from Enterobacter sp. 50793107, assembly GCF_001463365.1. Taxonomy (NCBI): domain Bacteria; kingdom Pseudomonadati; phylum Pseudomonadota; class Gammaproteobacteria; order Enterobacterales; family Enterobacteriaceae; genus Enterobacter; species Enterobacter sp. 50793107. The sequence continues at coordinate 79,705 of NZ_LNII01000089.1, forward strand.
GTCATCGGCATTGCCCATTGCCACGCCCGTTCCGGCGGCTTCCAGCATGCTGATGTCGTTGTAGTTATCGCCAAAGGCGATCACATCCTGCATTGACCATCCCTGAGACTCCACGAACTGTGTCAGGCGTTTACCTTTGCTGTTGCCTTTACGGGCAATATCCACCTGGTCATGCCAGGACCATTCGCACTCCAGACCCAGCGCCTGTTCAACGTGTTTCGCGAAGGTATTCAGTTTGGTGGTATCTTCATCGGTCAACGCGAATTTCCAGATAGCCTCAACATCCTGAGCCGCCTGGCGCAGGGAAGAGACCTGGGTAAAGACCGGACGCTGCGCTTCTGGCAGAGACAGAGCCCAGTTGGTGGTGCGGATAACATGGCCGGTCGGGCGCTCATAGACCATCGCATTATCGACATACATCAGGCCGTGGATCGCATGTTCATCCAGCAGATCAATTAACTGCAATGCCTGGGGAACCGGCAGCGGGTCGGATTCTAAAACCTTTTTTGCTTGATAATCATACAAATAAGTGCCATTACAACAAATTGCAGGTGTATTTAACGCCAGTGCCTGATAAAAAGGGTGAATGGCAACGTGATGTCGACCCGTTACGATAAGGAGTTGATATCCCACTTCCTGTGCGCGTTTAAGCGCTTGAAGGGAGGAGGGGAGAAGGGTTTTTTGCGGCGTCAGTAAGGTACCGTCTAAATCCAGAGCAATCACACGCGAGGTCATTTGTTTTTCCGGGTTAATATTGAATTTACGATCTGATGGGATGGTACACCGAGAGGCGAACGCGTCAAAATTCCCGTCGACAATTCAGCATTCACCGTCAAAAGTTAACTACTTTCATGCGCAGTGAGGAGTGAATATTCATGAAACAAACCGTTTATACCGCCAGTCCTGAAAGCCAGCAGATCCACGTCTGGCGTTTAAATGCCGAGGGGACCCTCACGCTGGTGCAGGTTGTTGATGTGCCTGGTCAGGTACAACCAATGGCGATCAGCCCGGATAAACGTTTCTTGTACGTGGGTGTGCGCCCGGAGTTTCGCGTGCTGGCCTACCGCATCTCTCCGGATGACGGCGCGCTGACTTACACTGCGGAAGCGCCATTGCCGGGTAGCCCAACCCACATCTCAACCGATCGCAAGGGCAACTTTGTTTTCAGCGGCTCCTATAACGCGGGCTGTGTCAGCGTGACGCGTCTTGAAGAGGGCATTCCGGTCGACACCGTGGATGTGGTGGAAGGGCTGGAAGGTTGCCACTCGGCGAATATCTCCCCGGACAACCGCACGCTGTGGGTACCGGCGCTGAAGCAGGATCGAATCTGCCTATTTACCCTGAGCGACGATGGTCACCTGGTGGCGCAGAATCCGGCGGAAGTGACGACCGTTGAAGGTGCGGGTCCACGTCATATGGTCTTCCATCCGAATCAGCAGTACGCCTACGTGGTGAACGAGCTGAACAGTTCAGTGGACGTCTGGGAACTGAAAGATCCTAACGGGCAGATTGAGTGCGTGCAGACGCTGGATATGATGCCGTCTGACTTCTCGGATACCCGCTGGGCGGCGGATATTCACATTACGCCGGATGGTCGCCATCTCTACGCCTGTGACCGTACTTCCAGCCTGATCACCATCTTTAGCGTCTCGGAAGACGGCAGCGTGCTGGCAGTAGAAGGCTTCCAGCCGACGGAAACGCAGCCGCGTGGCTTTAATATCGATCACAGCGGTAAATACCTGATTGCAGCGGGGCAGAAGTCTCACCACATCGCCCTGTACGAAATCAAAGGCGAGCAGGGCCTGCTGGAAGAGAAAGGGCGCTATGCGGTAGGCCAGGGGCCAATGTGGGTAGTGGTAAACGCTCACTAAGCGGCTTAAAACAAAAAACCTCGCGAACGCGAGGTTTTTTTATGCCCGATGGTACTGCATTAACGGACAGGCCGGGTAAGGCGAAGCCGCCACCCGGCAAAACAGATTACTGCTTCGGCTCAGCAACCACTTTGCTACCCAGACCGCGGTTGTTGTATTCCCACATGCGGTTGAAGTTAGCGTCGTTCAGGTTGCGCTGCACGTTTCCTTTATCGTCCACGGAACCGGTATTGCCGGAGAATGGACGTTTGGAGATGGCGGCGTCAGCCCATGGTTTTGCCACGTTGAAACCTTCGTTGATAACGCTGTCGCGGATCACAACCTGACCGTTGGTTGCAGAGTCCACGTCCAGGGAGCGACCCAGCTGCGCCACGCCGTCACCGGAGGCGTTGAAGCGGCTGTTGACGGCGAGGAAACCGTAGAACAGGTTAGACTGTGTCGCTGGCGCAAAGACATAACCTTCCTGCTGGGTACGTGAGTTCACGACGCGGAAATCGGTGTTATCAAATACCACCGCGCCACGACCGGAGACCATATCCACATCACCTTCGATGTAGCTGTTGGTCACCAGCGTACGGGTCAGACGGTTATTCTGCAGGGTGTTCTGTACGCCGCTGTTGGTCACGAAGAAGGTGTTCTGACGACCCAGAATGTTCACGTTGTTGATCTGCACTTTGTCGCCATCGCTACGCAGCGCCACGGCCTGGTGGTTACCCGCATCAACGCTGTCGCCCAGGGTGTTCTGAATGGTCAGGTTTTGCAGTTGCAGACCGTTGTTCTGAGACCAGACGACCGCAGAACACATCACGCCAATGGTAGCGGCACGCTTGCTCTGGCAGTTATCAAACATATACCAGGCCGGTTTGCCCGGCATGTATTTACCCGCCGGGTTGACCAGGTGACGCCAGGTGGTGCTGTCAATTTCGGAATCAATCGCCAGACCAATTTTAACGTCGATGGCTTTTTCGCCCAGACCGTAAAGGGTGATGCTGCCCGGTGCTGCCGGAATGTAAACGGTACCTTCATATTCACCTGGCATGATCGCGATGTACTGGCGAGATGCGCTGTGTTTGGTGATGGCAGCGTCAACCGCAGCCTGAATAGAGGTATGCGTCACGCCCTGCGCCCCTGCCGGACCCACAACAAAGTTTGGCTGCTTCGGCAGGTTAATAGAAGACGGCGTCCACGGCGCAGCGTTTGGATCCATCGCGGAGAAGTAGTGCGCGCGATCGAAGTTTTTCGCTTCATCAGCGGACAAAATCGGACGGGATGCGGTGCCTGGCGCGACCTGCTCAGAAGGTCGCTGATCCGGTGGCGTTGAACTGCATGCGGATAATGTCACGCCAAAGGCGAGTGCCAACGCCAGACGGGAAATCCTGGAAATGTTCAAGGTGAAGCTCCTGGGTATGCAAGTCTTAAACGAGATAGACGAAATAGCCTGCTTTTTTATACTAAGTTGAGCGAAACGGGAAGATAAAAAGGGGAAAAGTTGCATTTTTCGCCCGCAGGGGGCGGGAAAGTCGTCACAAATAAATAACATTTTCATAAAGGCGGTTGACAGCAGCCAGCAGATGAAAATAAATGTCTATACAACCCATGACAAGTGAAAGGCTTATGCTGCAACTTCATCCCGACGATGTGATATGGCGAAATGCGCGACTGGCGACAATGGTTCCTGGTGAAGAATCTTATGGCCTGCAAGCGCATCATGCCCTTGTGGTGCGCGGTCAAACCCTTCTGGCCGTCATTCCTGAAGCAGACCTCCCTTCCGGGCATGATAAGAGCGTCGATCTCGGTGGACGCCTGGTCACGCCGGGTCTTATCGACTGCCATACCCACCTGGTGTTTGGCGGCAATCGCGCGGCGGAGTGGGAGCAGCGTCTCAACGGTGTCTCCTATCAGTCCATCAGCGCACAGGGGGGCGGAATTAACGCCACCGTCTCGGCAACCCGCGACAGTTCGCCGGAAAATTTGCTTACACTGGCGCAGCAGCGGCTGGAGCGGTTAATGAATGAAGGGGTGACCACCCTGGAAATCAAATCCGGCTACGGTCTTAACGCCGCGACTGAAGAAAAAATGCTGCAGGTCGCACGCCAGCTCAGCCTGAGTAATCCGGTTGAGATCAGCCCAACCCTGCTGGCGGCACATGCGGTTCCGGCGGAATACCGCCACGATCCAGACGCGTACCTCACACTGGTGTGCGAGCAGATCATGCCCGAACTGTGGCAAAAAGGCCTGTTCGAAGCGGTGGATGTTTTTTGTGAAAACGTCGGCTTCACGCCAGCACAAACCGAGCGGCTTTTCCTGGCCGCCCGCGCACGGGGTATTCCGGTGAAAGGGCACGTGGAGCAACTTTCTAACCTGGGCGGTGCGGCGCTGGTCAGCCGATTTAAAGGGTTATCTGCCGATCATATCGAATACCTGGATGAGGAGGGTGTTCAGGCCATGGCGCAAAGCGGCACGGTCGCGGTACTGCTGCCTGGCGCGTTCTATTTTCTTCAGGAGCGTCAGCGTCCACCGGTTGAACAGCTCCGGGCGCAGGGCGTACCGATGGCGGTCGCCACGGATTACAATCCCGGCACCAGCCCGTTCGCGAGCATTCATCTGGCCATGAACATGGCCTGCGTACAGTTTGGCCTGACGCCTGAAGAGGCCTGGGCTGGCGTCACGCGGCACGCCGCGCAAGCGCTGGGGCGTGGAACAACGCACGGGCAGTTAAAGGCCGGTTTTATGGCTGATTTTATCGTCTGGGATGCAGACCATCCGGTAGAAATGGTTTACGAGCCGGGACGCAATCCGCTGTATCAACGCATTTTCCGGGGGGAGGCAGTATGAGTTGGCAGCCCGTTGCTAAGACCGTCTGGCAGGGGCGCGACGACAGCGCCGAGGCCAGCAACGCAAAACGTATTTTTCAGACCATACGCCAGCCGTCGCAATTTACCCCGGTTTCATCCGCGATTGCGCTGATAGGCTTTGCCTGTGATGAAGGAGTAAGGCGTAATCAGGGCAGGCAAGGTGCGGCGCAGGCTCCCGACGTGCTGCGTAAGGCGCTGGCGAACATGGCAACGCATTCCGGCCACGAACGGCTGGTGGACATGGGGTCGGTTTACGTTGAGGATGACCAACTGGAAGAGGGCCAACAGGCACTGAGCGATGCCGTGGTCACCTGTCAGCAGGCTGGCATGCGTACGCTGGTGTTGGGCGGCGGACACGAGACCGCCTGGGCCCACGGCCGTGGTATTCTTGAGGCGTTCCCGAATGAGCGCGTGGCGGTCATCAACCTGGATGCGCATCTTGATTTGCGCAAGGCCGAACGGGCCACCTCCGGCACCCCGTTTCGTCAGCTGGCGAACTACTGTGCTGACCACGCGCGGGAATTTCAGTACGCCTGTTTTGGCGTCAGCCGCGCGGCGAACACCCAGGCGCTGTTTGACGAGGCTGAACGGCTTAACGTCACGCTGGTGGACGATCTGCATTTCCACCGGGATGCGCTATCAGCCCTGGAACAGGTGCTGGCGCAGGCCGATCGTGTTTACCTCACCATTGATCTGGACGTTCTGCCCGCAGCCGAGATGCCCGCCGTGTCAGCCCCCGCGGCGTTAGGCGTGCCTGCGCGGGATCTGCTGCCCGCGATCGAGCGCATTTGCCGTAGCGGAAAACTGCAGGCCGCCGATCTGGTAGAATTTAACCCTCACTACGATCGGGACGGACAGGGGGCGAAGCTTGCCGCCCGTCTGGCCTGGCAAATTGCTCACTGGTGGGCATAACAATATTTAAGGAGTCACGATGTTCTCACGCTCACCTCAGCCGCCGTCCGGCTCTCCCGCGCCTTTCTACGAAAAGGTGAAGCAGACGATCAGCGAAAAAATCGCCACCGGCGTCTGGCGGCCGCATGACCGCATTCCCTCTGAAGCCGATCTGGTGGCGCAGTTTGGTTTTAGCCGGATGACCATCAACCGGGCGTTACGCGAGCTAACCGACGAAGGCCTGCTGGTGCGTCTGCAGGGGGTCGGGACGTTTGTGGCGGAGCCGAAAGGACAATCGGCGCTGTTTGAAATCCGCAGCATTGCGGACGAGATAGCGTCGCGAAACCATCAGCACCACTGTGAAGTGCTGGTGCTCGAAGAGACGCAGGCCAGCGCCGAGCAGGCTGCGGTACTGAACGTCAAGGAGGGAACCCGGATCTTCCATTCCGTAATGGTGCATTTCGAAAATGACGTGCCGGTGCAGATTGAGGATCGCTGCGTAAACGCCGAACGGATACCGGACTATCTGGACCAGGATTACACTCAAACCACGCCGCATACCTTTCTCTCGCTTGTCGCACCGCTGACGGAAGGGGAGCACATTGTGGAAGCGGTGCGCGCGACGCCGCAGGAGTGCGAGCTGCTGCGTATCAAAGAGCACGATCCCTGCCTGCTGATCCGCCGCCGCACCTGGTCATCCGCGCAGATTGTGTCGCATGCAAGACTGCTATTCCCCGGTAGCCGCTATCGGTTGCAGGGCCACTTTATGTCATAAGTTTTAAAAGCGTGATAGCTAACGCAATATAACAAAATTGTATCTTTTTTGTTAAATCTGGCCTTGTGTGTGCTTGTCTATACAAGTATATCTAAATGCATCATCTGTCCCGTATGAGGAGCACACAATGTCGTCAGGTAAATACCGTCAGCAGGATGTCCGCGCCGCGCGCGGCACCACCCTTACCGCCAAAAGCTGGCTCACCGAAGCACCACTGCGCATGTTGATGAACAACCTTGATCCTGAGGTTGCAGAAAACCCCCACGAGCTGGTGGTGTACGGCGGCATTGGCCGCGCCGCGCGCAACTGGGAATGCTATGACGCCATTGTTAAGGCCCTGACCGAACTGGAACACGACGAAACCCTACTGGTGCAATCCGGCAAGCCGGTCGGCGTGTTTAAAACCCACAAAAACGCGCCGCGCGTTTTGATTGCCAACTCTAACCTGGTCCCACACTGGGCGACCTGGGAACACTTTAACGAACTGGATGCCAAAGGGCTGGCGATGTATGGCCAGATGACCGCGGGTAGCTGGATCTACATTGGCAGCCAGGGGATTGTGCAGGGCACCTATGAAACCTTCGTCGAAGCCGGTCGTCAGCACTACAACGGCTCGCTGAAAGGCCGCTGGGTACTGACCGCGGGTCTGGGTGGCATGGGCGGTGCACAGCCGTTGGCCGCGACGCTGGCTGGCGCCTGCTCGCTGAACATTGAGTGCCAGCAGAGCCGCATCGATTTCCGTCTGCGTACCCGCTATGTTGACGAACAGGCCGACAGCCTCGATGACGCGCTGGCGCGTATCAAAAAATACACCGCGGAAGGTAAAGCGGTATCGATAGCGTTGTGCGGCAACGCGGCAGAGATCCTGCCGGAACTCGTGGCCCGTGGCGTTCGCCCTGACCTCGTTACCGACCAGACCAGCGCCCACGATCCGCTGCACGGCTATCTGCCAAAAGGCTGGACGTGGGAAGCCTACCAGCAAAAAGCAGAAACCGATCCTGAAGGCACTGTACTGGCCGCTAAGCGTTCGATGGCAGAACACGTCTCCGCCATGCTGGCGTTCAGCGAGATGGGCATTCCGACCTTCGATTACGGCAACAACATCCGCCAGATGGCAAAAGAGATGGGCGTCAGCAACGCCTTTGATTTCCCGGGATTTGTCCCAGCCTATATTCGTCCGCTGTTCTGTCGCGGTATCGGTCCGTTCCGCTGGGTGGCCCTGTCCGGCGACCCGGAAGATATCTACAAAACCGATGCCAAAGTGAAGGAAATTGTCGCGGACGATGAACACCTGCACCACTGGCTGGATATGGCCCGCGAGCGCATTAACTTCCAGGGCTTGCCGGCGCGTATCTGCTGGGTTGGGCTGGCGTGGCGGCAAAAGCTGGGTCTGGCTTTTAACGAAATGGTGCGCAGCGGCGAAGTGTCAGCCCCGATTGTGATTGGTCGCGACCATCTGGATTCTGGCTCCGTCGCCAGCCCGAACCGTGAAACCGAAGCCATGCGCGACGGCTCAGACGCGGTCTCCGACTGGCCGCTGCTGAATGCCTTACTCAACACCGCCAGCGGCGCGACCTGGGTATCGCTGCACCACGGTGGCGGCGTGGGGATGGGCTTCTCCCAGCATTCCGGGATGGTTATCGTCTGTGACGGAACGGATGAAGCCGCCGCGCGTATCGCACGCGTGCTGCACAACGACCCGGCAACCGGCGTGATGCGTCACGCAGATGCGGGTTACGAGATTGCTATTGAATGTGCCACAGAGCAGGGACTTAACCTGCCGATGATCCCTGCCACACAAGGAAAGCATGAATGAATGCGTTAACACTCACTCCCGGCTCGCTCACGCTCAAACAGCTGCGTCACGTCTGGCGTCAGCCGGTCACGCTCTCGCTGGATGAAAGCGCCCATGCCGCCATTAACGACAGCGTGGCCTGCGTTGAAGCCATTATTGCCGAGGGGCGTACCGCCTACGGTATCAACACCGGTTTTGGTTTGCTGGCGCAGACACGCATTGCCACGCACGATCTGGAAAATCTCCAGCGTTCGCTGGTGCTTTCCCATGCCGCAGGCGTTGGCCAGCCGCTGGACGACGAGATTGTCCGTCTGATGATGGTGCTCAAAATTAACAGTCTGGCGCGCGGCTTTTCCGGCATTCGTCTGAGCGTGATCCAGGCCCTGATAGCGCTGGTGAACGCGGAAGTCTATCCGTGGATCCCCGCCAAAGGCTCCGTTGGCGCCTCCGGCGATCTCGCCCCGCTGGCGCATATGTCGCTGCTGTTGTTGGGGGAAGGTCAGGCGCGCTGGCAGGGAGAGTGGCTCCCGGCAAAAGAGGCGCTGAAAAAGGCCGGATTAGCGCCAATCACCCTTGCGGCAAAAGAGGGGCTGGCGCTGCTTAACGGCACGCAGGCCTCCACGGCCTTTGCGCTGCGCGGTCTGTTTGAAGCTGAAGATCTGTTCGCCTCGGCCGTGGTGTGCGGTGCGCTGACCACGGAGGCGGTGCTGGGCTCGCGTCGTCCGTTTGACGCGCGTATTCATGACGTACGTGGCCAGCGCGGGCAAATTGACGCTGCCGCGATGTATCGCCATCTGCTGACGGAGACCAGTGAGATTGCTGATTCGCACCATAACTGTGACAAGGTACAGGATCCGTACTCGCTGCGCTGTCAGCCGCAGGTGATGGGCGCGTGTCTGACGCAGCTGCGCCAGGCCGCAGAAGTGCTGCTGGTGGAAGCCAACGCGGTGTCCGATAACCCGCTGGTGTTCGCCCAGGAAAACGAGGTGGTCTCCGGTGGTAACTTCCACGCCGAGCCCGTGGCGATGGCGGCGGATAACATCGCGCTGGCGATTGCCGAAGTGGGCGCCTTGTCCGAGCGGCGAATTGCGCTGATGATGGATAAGCATATGTCCCAGCTGCCACCGTTCCTGGTGCGCAACGGCGGGGTGAATTCAGGCTTTATGATTGCCCAGGTGACGGCCGCAGCGCTGGCGAGCGAAAACAAAGCGCTGTCGCATCCGCACAGCGTGGACAGCCTGCCAACCTCTGCCAACCAGGAAGACCACGTCTCGATGGCTCCGGCAGCCGGACGTCGTCTGTGGGAGATGGCCGCCAATACCCGTGGCGTGCTGGCGGTGGAATGGCTGGCGGCGTGTCAGGGGATCGATCTGCGTGAAGGGCTGAAGTCCAGCCCGCTGCTGGAGCAGGCACGTCATGCGCTGCGTGAGCACGTATCGCATTACGATGATGACCGCTTCTTTGCGCCGGATATTGATAAGGCGATGCAGCTTCTGGAAGAGGGGCGTCTGGTGGGGTTGCTGCCTTCGGTGCTGTGATTTTTTTGCCCGGTGGCGCTGCGCTTACCGGGCCTACGAATCCAAGATGTAGGCCGGGTAAGGCGTAGCCGCCACCCGGCTTTTTTTTACGAATACATCGCCGTAATCGACGCGCTCTCCAGCGAATGGAAATGCACATTAAACCCTACCATCGCGCCGCTCGCCCCTTCGTCGACCTCAATCTTCTCTACATCCAGCGCGTGAACCGTGAAGATATAGCGGTGCGTTTCCCCTTTTGGCGGCGCCGCGCCACCGTAACCGGCTTTCCCAAAATCGGTGCGCGTCTGAATGGCACCTTCCGGCAGGGCGACCAGGTCGGAGCCGGAACCCTGCGGCAGAACGCGCGTATCGGCGGGCAGGTTGGCCACAACCCAGTGCCACCAGCCGGAGCCGGTCGGCGCATCCGGGTCGTAGCAGGTGACCACAAAGCTTTTGGTGCCCGCCGGCACATCGTCCCATGCCAGATGCGGAGAGATATTATCTCCCTGATACCCCATCCCGTTGAAGACGTGGCGTTCAGGCAGTTTTTCGCCGTCGCGCAGATCTTTACTGATGATTTTCATACGGTTTGCCCTCGTTATTCACTCGTTCAGGAAGTGTAACGCATAGGGTCAAATCGTGAAATGCGCCGGAATGTTAACGACTTCTACTACCGCGGCGGTTAACGAGCGTAGCTGTTCAGCCGTGATGATATACGGTGGCATCAGGTAGATAAGTTTGCCGAAAGGCCGCACCCAGACACCCCGCTCTACAAAGAAGCGCTGCAATGCCGCCATATTCACCGGATGGGTGGTCTCAATCACGCCGATGGCACCCAGCACGCGTACGTCCGCCACGAAGTTCGCCCCCGAGGCGGCACTGAGCTCTTCTTTCAGCTGCGCCTCAATCGCCGCAACCTGCGTTTGCCACTCGCCGTTTTGCAGGATCGCGAGACTTTCGTTTGCCACCGCGCAGGCCAGCGGATTGCCCATAAAGGTCGGGCCATGCATAAAGCAGCCCGCTTCGCCGTCGCTGATGGTGTCGGCCACCTGGCGGGTAGTGAGGGTGGCGGAGAGTGTCATGGTGCCGCCGGTCAGCGCTTTCCCCAGGCACAGGATATCCGGTGTGATATCCGCATGTTCGCAGGCAAACAGCTTACCCGTGCGGCCAAATCCGGTGGCGATCTCATCGGCAATCAGCAGGATGCCCTCGCGGTCACACATTTTACGAATGCGTTTTAACCACTCGGGATGGTACATGCGCATCCCACCAGCACCCTGAACAATCGGTTCGAGGATCACGGCGGCAATCTCATGGCGGTGGGCAGCCATCAGCCGCGCAAAGCCGACCATGTCCATTTCATTCCACTCGCCGTCGAAACGGCTCTGCGGGGCCGGGGCAAACAGGTTTTCCGGCAGGTACCCCTTCCACAGGCTGTGCATGGAGTTATCCGGATCGCACACCGACATCGCGCCAAAGGTATCGCCGTGGTAGCCGTTGCGGAAGGTCAGGAATCGCTGACGGGATTCCCCCCTGGCATGCCAGTACTGCAGCGCCATTTTCATCGCCACTTCCACCGCCACCGAGCCGGAGTCGGCAAGGAACACGCACTCCAGTGCATCGGGCGTCATCGCCACCAGACGACGGCAGAGATCAACCGCCGGTTGATGGGTAATGCCGCCAAACATCACGTGCGACATCTGCTCAATCTGCGCTTTCATCGCGGCATTCAGACGCGGGTGGTTGTACCCGTGAATGGCCGCCCACCAGGATGACATACCGTCAACAAGCGGCTCGCCGCTGGCAAGGTGCAGTTCGCAGCCGTGGGCCGAGGCCACCGGGTAGACCGGAAGCGGGCGGGTCATGGAGGTGTAAGGGTGCCAGATATGCTGCTGGTCGAAGGCGAGATCGTCCTGGGTCATAATCGACTTGTAAACCATTTTGAAAAGTTTTAGGTTTACGAGTATAAACCGAACCGAAAATTAACAAAACCCTTTGGAGAAGCCCCATGGCTCACCACGCACGCTGGACGATGTCGCAAGTCACTGAATTATTCAATAAACCTTTCCTGGAGCTGATGTTCGAAGCCCAACAGGTGCATCGTCAGCACTTCGATCCGCGCCATGTTCAGGTCAGTACGCTGCTGTCGATCAAGACCGGTGCCTGCCCGGAAGATTGCAAATATTGCCCGCAGAGCGCGCGCTATAAAACCGGACTGGAATCCGAACGTCTGATGGAAGTGGAGCAGGTGCTCGACTCCGCGCGTAAGGCGAAAAACGCGGGCTCTACCCGTTTCTGCATGGGGGCGGCATGGAAAAACCCGCACGATCGCGACATGCCGTACCTGGAGCAGATGGTGAAAGGGGTCAAAGAGATGGGGCTGGAAGCCTGTATGACCCTCGGCACGCTGAACGAAGAGCAGGCGCAGCGCCTGTCTGCTGCAGGGCTGGATTATTACAACCACAACCTCGACACCTCGCCAGAGTTTTACGGCAACATCATTACCACCCGTACCTATCAGGAGCGTCTGGATACGCTGGACAAAGTGCGCGAAGCGGGCATCAAAGTGTGCTCGGGCGGGATTGTGGGGCTGGGCGAGACGGTGAAAGATCGCGCCGGTCTGCTGCTGCAACTGGCGAACCTGCCGACCCCGCCGGAAAGCGTGCCAATCAACATGCTGGTGAAGGTCAAAGGCACGCCACTGGCGGATAACGAGGATGTCGATGCGTTTGATTTTATCCGCACCATCGCGGTCGCGCGCATCATGATGCCAACCTCATACGTCCGCCTTTCTGCCGGTCGCGAACAGATGAACGAGCAGACGCAGGCGATGTGCTTTATGGCTGGCGCTAACTCCATCTTCTACGGCTGCAAGCTGCTGACCACGCCGAACCCGGAAGAGGACAAAGACGTCCAGCTGTTCCGCAAGCTGGGGCTGAACCCGCATCAGACCGAGGTGCTGGCGGGAGATAACGAGCAACAGCAGCAGCTGGAGCAGCAGATTTTCAACGCCGATACCGAACAGTTCTACAACGCGGCATCCGTATGACCTGGCAGGCTCGTATTCAATCCGCGCTGGAAGAGCGCCGGGCGCGGGATGCTTTTCGCGTTCGCAGGGTAGTGGAAAACGGTGCAGGCCGTTTTCTGACCCACGCCCGGCGGCAGTACTGTAATTTTTCCAGCAATGATTATCTCGGCCTGAGCCAGCATCCGGCGATTGTCCGCGCCTGGCAGCAGGGAGCGGAACACTACGGCGTGGGCAGCGGCGGTTCGGGGCACATCAGCGGCTATACAACAGCGCATCAGGGGCTGGAAGAGACGCTTGCCGACTGGCTGGGCTATCCGCGCGCGCTGCTGTTCATCTCCGGCTTTGCCGCCAATCAGGCGGTGATTGCCGCGCTGATGGGCAAGGACGATCGTATCACCGCGGACCGTTTAAGCCACGCCTCTTTGCTGGAGGCGGCGAGTCTCAGCCCGGCACAGCTGCGGCGCTTTGCCCACAACGATGCGCTTTCGCTCGCCACGCTGCTGGATAAACCCTGTGCCGGACAACAGCTGGTGGTGACGGAAGGGGTCTTTAGCATGGATGGCGACAGCGCGCCGCTTCGTGCGCTGTCTGACGTTGCGAAACAGCAAAACGCCTGGCTGCTGGTGGATGATGCCCACGGTATTGGCGTGATGGGTGAGGACGGTCGCGGTAGCGCCAGTCAGCAGGGCGTGAAGCCGGAACTGCTGATCGTCACCTTTGGCAAAGGCGTTGGCGTGAGCGGGGCCGCCGTGCTGTGCAGCGAGTCCGTCGCCGATTATCTGTTGCAGTTCGCCCGACATCTGATTTACAGCACCAGTATGCCGCCTGCGCAGGCGGTGGCGCTCTCTGCCTCGCTGGAGGTGATCCGCGGTGAAGAGGGGGCTGAACGGCGCGCGCGCCTGGCAGAACATATTCAGCGTTTCCGTCAGGGTCTGGATCGGCTTCCTTTCCAAAGCACCGATTCGCAGAGCGCCATCCAGCCCGTTATCGTGGGGGAAAACAGCCGCGCGCTCGCGCTGGCACAGACGCTGCGCGAACGGGGAATGTGGGTCACGGCCATCCGTCCGCCCACCGTGCCGCCGGGTACGGCGCGTCTGCGTCTGACGCTGACGGCGGCGCACAAAGCAGAAGATATCGATGCGCTGCTGGAGGCTCTCCATGTCGCCAGTCAATAAACAGGCCATTGCGGCGGCGTTTGGCCGGGCTGCACGCAGTTATTCGCAGCATGATGAGCTTCAGCGTCAGAGCGCTCAGGGGCTGCTTGAGATACTCGGTGCGCGTCGTTTCCCGTACGTACTGGATGCCGGATGCGGCCCCGGCGGCAACAGCCGCTACTGGCGCGACGCCGGAAGCCACGTCACCGCACTCGATCTCTCTGAGCAGATGCTGGACGAGGCGCGACAGCAACAGGCGGCTGACCGCTATCTCACTGGCGATATTGAGTCACTTCCGCTGCCGGATGCGCAGTTCGATCTGGTGTGGAGTCACCTGGCGGTACAGTGGTGCAGTAGCCTTTCGCAGGCGTTAAACGAGCTGTATCGCGTGGCGCGTCCGGGCGGAAAGGTGGCCTTTACCACCCTGCTGGAAAGCTCGCTGCCCGAGCTGAATCAGGCATGGAAAGCGGTAGACGAACAGCCGCACGCCAACCGCTTTTTAGCGTATGAACAGGTGACGGACGCGCTGACGGGCTGGCGCTTTCGCAGCCAGGTGCAGACCATCACGCTGAACTTTAGCGATGCGTTCAGCGCCATGCGCTCGCTGAAGGGCATTGGCGCTACGCATCTGCATGCCGGGCGCGAGAGAAAACCGCTCACGCGCGGGCAGTTGCAGCGCCTGGAGCTGGCCTGGCCGCAGCGGCGGGGCACTTTCCCGCTCTCTTATCAACTCTTTCATGGGATTATCGAACGTGACTGAACGTTATTTTGTCACCGGAACGGATACCGAAGTGGGTAAAACGGTGGCCAGTTCCGCACTGTTGCAGGCGGCTCGTCTGCAGGGCAAAACCACCGCCGGGTACAAGCCCGTCGCCTCCGGAAGTGAGATGACGGCACAGGGGTTACGCAATACCGACGCGCTGGCGCTGCAGCGTAACAGCACGCTGCCGCTGGACTATGCGGCGGTGAATCCCTATACCTTTGCCGAGCCGACGTCGCCGCACATTATCAGCGCCGACGAAGGTCGCCCCATCGCGTTTTCCGTGCTCTCGGACGGCCTGCGCGCACTGGAACGCCAGGCTGACTGGGTACTGGTGGAAGGCGCAGGGGGCTGGTTTACGCCGCTGTCGGACGAACTGACGTTTGCGGACTGGGTCCAGCGTGAGCAGCTTCCGGTGATCCTCGTGGTCGGGGTGAAGCTCGGCTGTATCAACCACGCCATGTTAACGGCACAGGCCGTTCAGCAGGCCGGGCTGCGTCTGGCGGGCTGGATAGCCAACGACGTGGTCGCACCCGGTAAGCGTCACCAGGAGTATCTGGCCACGCTCAGGCGAGTGCTTCCCGCGCCGTTCCTTGGGGAGATCCCATGGCTTGCGGACGGTGCTGAGCACGCCGACACCGGACATTACCTCGACCTCAGTGCCTTGCTTCCCGCGACATCCAGTGGGCAATAAGCTCGTCATCCAGCTCGGTAACGTGGCCCTGGGCCACGTTACGCCCGCGATACAGCATACAGAAGCGATCCACTACCCGGCGGATAAACGACAGTTGCTGCTCGGCTAATAACACCGTCATCCCCAGCTCACGATTAAGCCTCGCCAGCAGATGGCCCAGCTTCTGAGCAAAGCTGTACCCTGCGCCCTGCAGCGGCTCATCCAGAATCAATACCCGCGGTCGGTTGACCAGCGCGTTAGCCAGCGCCAGCTGATACTGATCGTCCGGGGAGAGCCCGTTCGCCCGAATCTGTCGCAGCGCCCACAGCTGCGGGAACAGGTCATAGACATCGCTTTTTGCGCGCGTGTCCGTTGCCCCTGTCGCCCGCATGGCGATGTGCAAGTTTTCCTCAATAGTCAGTTGCGAAAAAATCCGTCGGTCCTGTGGCACGTAGCCAATCCCCGGCAGCGCGCGTTGATCCGGTGCCTGACGCAGTAAATCACAGGGCGGGGCACCGGCTTCGTGCCAGACGATGGTTCCGCTCTGCACCGGTAACGCGCCGGTGATGCAGTTGATGAGGGTGGTTTTTCCCATGCCGGGCAGGCCAATCACCCCTGTGCATAAGCCCTGCGGTAAATCCAAATCGACATTCCATAGCGTATGTTGGTTTCCGTAAAACTGATTGACTGCACGCAGACTCAACATCTTTCTCTCCTTAAAAATGTATGTGGGTGAGGCTCGTTAATGAATCTGCAAATCTCCTGCCAGAACCGTTGAACTGATTAAAAAAGAGGCTTTTTTAGGATAATGCCGTCGCAAAACGACCGATCGATAAGCTGATTGCACTGTCTCAGTGCCAGAACTGTTAGCGGTGGTGCAGGGACTGAAATGGCTGAATTGTGAGCAAGATCTCATTGGTTGGTTATGAATAACGCAACGGTTGATTGGCAAAAATTAGCGATAAAAATTTTTTGTCACCGCCTCGTGGGAAAAACCGGGAATTTGCTGAGCGGCAGTCTGTATGGGCTGGACGCAGTTATCCACTATTCCTGTGGATAACCATGTGCATTAGAGTTAGAAAACACGCGATAAGCGAGAGAAGACGCGGGTTACGCCCAAATTGACGCGAAACGCGGCTCTGGAAAATATCCTTTAAGATTTAACTGGTTAGATAAAATCAATTGCCGTCATAAAAGTGTCACCGGTTGCCATAAAACTACCATTACCTGGCTTGACAAATGTTAAAAATGAAAATGTTCTGGGGATAACCGGGTAGGGCTGGTGTTTTATGTCGTCTCAGTCGAAATTTTGACCGGGAATACGCTAATCCTTCGGGTGCTATGCTAAATATCGTGACACGCTACTGGTTTTACATCCAGTGTTTTTTACTGGCATTCCTGGCCACAACGAGTAAAATTACTCACCTGCCGCTTTTTACATCACCAGGTTGTCGCCCATGAGTAAACCGTTCAAACTGAATTCTGCTTTCCGTCCTTCTGGCGACCAGCCTGAGGCGATCCGTCGTCTTGAAGAGGGGCTGGAAGATGGGCTGGCACACCAGACGCTGCTGGGGGTGACCGGTTCGGGTAAAACCTTCACCATCGCCAACGTCATTGCGGATCTGCAACGCCCCACCATGGTGCTGGCGCCCAACAAAACGCTGGCGGCGCAGCTGTATGGCGAGATGAAAGAGTTCTTCCCGGAGAATGCCGTGGAGTATTTCGTCTCGTATTACGATTACTACCAGCCAGAAGCCTATGTGCCGAGCTCTGACACTTTCATCGAGAAAGATGCCTCGGTGAACGAACACATTGAGCAGATGCGTCTCTCGGCGACGAAGGCGCTGCTGGAGCGTCGTGATGTGGTGGTGGTCGCATCGGTGTCTGCCATCTACGGTCTGGGCGACCCGGATCTCTACCTCAAGATGATGCTGCACCTGACGCAGGGGATGATCATCGATCAGCGCGCGATTTTGCGCCGACTGGCGGAGCTGCAGTACACCCGTAACGACCAGGCGTTCCAGCGCGGTACGTTCCGCGTACGCGGCGAGGTTATCGACATCTTCCCGGCGGAATCGGACGACATTGCCCTGCGCGTTGAGCTGTTTGACGAAGAGGTGGAACGCCTGTCGCTGTTCGACCCGCTCACCGGCCACGTCGAGTCCGTTATTCAGCGTTACACCATCTACCCGAAAACGCACTACGTAACGCCACGCGAGCGTATTGTGCAGGCGATGGAAGAGATCAAAGAGGAGCTGGCGGAACGCCGTAAGGTGCTGCTGGCGAACAATAAACTGCTGGAAGAGCAACGCCTGAGCCAGCGTACCCAGTTCGATCTGGAGATGATGAACGAGCTGGGCTACTGCTCCGGCATCGAAAACTACTCCCGTTTCCTCTCCGGTCGTGGGCCGGGCGAGCCGCCGCCGACGTTGTTTGACTACCTTCCGGCGGACGGGTTACTGGTGATCGACGAATCCCACGTCACGATCCCGCAGATCGGCGGGATGTATCGCGGTGACCGCGCGCGTAAAGAGACGCTGGTTGAGTACGGCTTCCGTCTGCCGTCGGCGCTGGACAACCGTCCGATGAAGTTTGAAGAGTTTGAAGCGCTGGCACCGCAAACCATTTACGTTTCGGCGACGCCGGGCAACTACGAGCTGGAGAAATCGGGCGATGAGGTGGTTGACCAGGTGG